>NZ_OY771645.1:12500-163474 GCF_963674925.1 uncultured Draconibacterium sp. | reverse complement strand
TTCGGTAATATTAGTAGCAGTATAATCTATATTGGTTGCACCTGGAATATTTTCCCAGCTTCCGGAGATGTTGAACTGCCATTGAAAAGTAGAATCTGTGGCAGGAGTTATTGTAGGTTCTGTTCCTGTAAAACTTACCGATTCTCCTGAGCAAATTATAATTGGGTCAGAAGTACTAATTGAATTGTTTGTTACTTCAGTTGGACATTCTGCAGGTAAAAGTGCCTCGGAAGGATTTAGAGATTTATTGATACCCGAATACGAGTTAATCCTTGTGGGATTTATATTTTCAGAAAAACCTTGGTAGGCAATAATAAGAAGAATTATTACCAGATGCGTAGCCATTATTTTCATATCGAACCGTTTTATCAACTTAAAAGTTGGTCGTTAGCAAATGGGATCGCTCTGGAAGCAAAAGAATATTGGGTAAGAATTCTATACTGCGTTTTAGCAAGTTTCAGAAATCTGAATATCTTGTTTTATCACTTTTCGTTTTTCAATTTACAAAATTGACACGATAATAGCTAAAAAATATATTTAAACTAATTAGCTGTAAATGCACAAAAGTCCTGAACTCTTAATTTTTTCAATGGTTTTGGCGCTTGGCTGATGCCCGTCTTCAATAACAATTATTCTGTGAAGCATATGAATGCGGGCCATCTCGAGAATCAGTTCGCTTGGTTGCTCAATCATATCAAACTTGTTGAGTGCATAAACCACATCGGCAATTCAGTTGTGAAGGGCGCACGAATAACCATAGACCTGAATGGCTTTTACGTTGGTGAGTTAGTGTTTTTCGATTTTACGGTTTACGTTGCTAACGGCCGTGGGATGAATGTCGACAGCAAAAACCTTTCCGCTGGGGCCAGTCGTTTCCGAAGCTTTTTTTATATAGCGTGCCGGGCCGCAACCGTAATCAACCACAATTTGGCCTTCTTTTTTCGGAAGCTAGCTAAAGTTCCGCTTCGATTGTCCTCCGAAAATGTCGCGGAGCTTCATCATAAAACCTATCATTTTGAAAAACAGATTCGGAATGTTTTCGCGACCATGGCCGCTTATTCTATTACCGGTAGAAGTGTGTGAAGTAGTCATCTTTTGTTTTGTTAAAAAAAGATAGTTATATATACCGTCCCGAGTATTATTTTTTGGTTGGATAAAGGAGATTTATCGGTGAATGGGTAGTGGGGTGGCTGTTTGTTTTTAACTCGTACCACTTGGCGAAGTGTCTATCCCGGTCACAGCAACGGGAGAGAATAAAAGTGGGAATGGCGAGATTGCTTCTCCGCTAACCGGCGGATCGCAATGACTTTTTATTATAGTAGAATAGGGCAGCGGACAATGAAGTATCTCATTCCGGCCCGATTCATTACTGTCCGCTGCCTAATCTTACTAATAAATGTGTCATTGCGATACCGATGAGTGAAACGAATCGGGAGAAGCAATCTCTGGTGTCGTCCCTCCGGGACTTTTGTTTAAGTGTTTATGTTTTGTTTTAACAACATTTCGTCCCTAGCGGGACTGTTTTAGTATGGATAAGAAAGGAAAGTGGTTAACCCCGGCGGGGTGAAATAGCTGTAGCCCCGCCTTTTAAGGCGGGGGTAATGAGCGTAGCGAATAAAGCGGTGCAATCAGGAGGTTGTTCGGGTTTGTAGGTGGTTTGCACCGCAATCTCATACCCCTTTTTTGCACACGAATCCTCCGTCCCGATTGAAGCATCGGGACACCTCCTTTTTTAAAAGAAGGACGCGGCTAAAGCGAGATTGCTTCAGTCGTACCTCCTTCGCAATGACTTTTTATTATAGTAGAATAGGGCAGCGGACAATGAAGTATCTCATTTCGGCCCGATTCATTACTGTCCGCTGCCTAATCTTACTAATAAATGTGTCATTGCGATACCGATGTGTGAAACGAATCGGGAGAAGCAATCTCAGGTGTCATCCCTCCGGGACTTTTGTTTAAGTGTTTATGTTTTGTTTTAACAACATTTCGTCCCTAGCGGGACTGTTTTAGTATGGCTAAGAAAGGATTGTTTTTAACCCCGGCGGGGTGAAATAGCTGTAGCCCCCGCCTTTTAAGGCGGGGCTAATAAGCGTAGCGAATAAAGCGGTGCAACCGGGTAGTTGTTCGCGCTTGTTGGTGGTTTGCACCGCAATCTCATACATTTCTTTTGCACACGAATCCTCCGTCCCGATTGAAGCATCAGGATACGTCCTTTTTTAAAAGGAGGACGCGGCTAAAGCGAGATTGCTTCAGTCGTACCTCCTTCGCAATGACTTTTTATTATAGTAAAATAGGGCAGCGGACAATGAAGTATCTCATTCCGGCCCGATTCATTACTGTCCGCTGCCTAATCTTACTAATAAATGTGTCATTGCGATACCGATGAGTGAAACGAATCGGGAGAAGCAATCTCAGGTGTCGTCCCTCCGGGACTTTTGTTTAAGTGTTTATGTTTTGTTTTAACAACATTTCGTCCCTAACGGGACTGTTTTAGTATGGATAAGAAAGGAAAGTGGTTAACCCCGAAGGGGTGAAATATTTGTAGCCCCGCCTTTTAAGGCGGGGTTAATGAGCGTAGCGAATAAAGCGGTGCAATCAGGAAGTTGTTCGGGTTTGTAGGTGGCTTGCACCGCAATCTCATACATTTTTTTTGCACACGAATCCTTCGTCTCGATTGAAGCTTCGGGACACCTCCTTTTAAAAAAGGAGGACGCGGCTAAAGCGAGATTGCTTCAGTCGTACCTCCTTCGCAATGACTTTTTATTATAGTATAATAGGGCAGCGGACAATGAAGAATCTCATTCCGGCCCGATTCATTACTGTCCGCAGTCTAATCTTACTAATAATTGTGTCAATGCGATACCGATGAGTGAAACGAATCAGGAGAAGCAATCTCAGGTGTCGTCCCTCCGGGACTTTTGTTAAGGTGTTTATGTTTTGTTTTAACGACATTTCGTCCCTAACGGGACTGTTTTAGTATGGATATGAAAGGATTGTTTTTTAACTCCGGGGGGGTGAAATATCTGTAGCCCCGCCTTTTAAGGCGGGGTAAATGAGCGTAGCGAATAAAGCGGTGCAACCGGGTAGTTGTTCGGGCTTGTTGGTGGCTTGCACCGCAATCTCTGTTTTTATCGATAAAATAACAGGAAATAGCCTTTCTCCCCAAGGAAACCATAGGTATTTCCTAAAGGATTGCCTTGGATGCCGGCGGCATCAAATGTTTATAGCCAATATGGGGAGCGATTTATTCGACTCCGGCCGGAGTCGTACCTCTTGTTGTTACCTTTGGCTATAAACATACAAATCCGCCGGATTTTGTTTTTAAACATAAGATAGCTACATTTAAACTACTAAAATTTAAACCGTTAAATTCGCGCCCTGAATAACAAAAGAAAAAATTAGATTCATAAAATAAGACGGGTTATACAACTAATTTGGAATAATAATCCAACCTGGTAATAGAGGAATAACCCAACTTGTTGGATTATACATACGTTGAGTGCAATTTTAAACAAAGACGAAAACAACACTTTTGCGAAAAATGAAGACTGAGATTACAAACAAGGAAAACTCTAACAATGAAAATATTACATATTGACGCAACTAAAATAGAGTAAGTTTCATCATATAAGAAAATCAATAATTATGAAAAAACTACTTATTATACCTTTTCTTCTTTTTCTAATTTTCAGTTGTGACAAAAATGATGTAATTGATAATTTAGACTATAATATAATTGGAGAGTGGAATTGGATAGGAACAGACGGAGGAATGGCTTTTCATATTCACGAAACTCCTGAGTCAACAGGAAAATCAATCCAAATAAAATTGACAAATGATTACGAATTTACATTGACAGAGAATGACAATGTAATTTTAAATTGTACCTATGACTTGTCTCTGAAAAAATCGATTTATACTGGAGAATTAGAAAAATTCATCAAACTTTCAGAGAATTATCAAAATAAAAACATTGTCGTGAATGGAATAGTAGCTTTTATCTCAAATGATACATTGACCATTGCTGACAATAGTTACGATGGAATAGGAAGCGGATTTTTAAGAAAAAAATAAAAAACTGCACACTTAGGCAGTACATATTGCAGGGCGGGGTTCTGTGGTACGCCAACTGCGGATTCCCGCATCGCAGTTCTGTGTCCTTCGGACAGGGACGCTCTCCGAAATCCGCCCCGACAACATGTACCAACCGTTCAGCGACTTAAAAAGTATATCATCCAGAATAAAAAGCAAATAGAAATGAAAACAAAAAAACTATTTCAAATTATCGGAATTATTGCAGCAATAGTCGTGATCATTCTTTTTCTTGATTATGCCCTTGGAGGAATCTTTGCAGGATGGAATAATCCACGATAATTTATGCTCAAACCTTTGCTTGCACCGGTTTTTCATTGGTGTACAATTCGAAAGAATTGAAAAAAAAACAAACTAATATGGAACTATTTATTTTTGGAGCGATTTTAGTCTTTGGAGGTGGAATTGCAATTATACTAAAAAAAGGATTTAATGAAATCATTAAGGGTCTGGAGTCAAATGATGAGCGCCTGAAAAAGATTGAGGAGCAAATACCGAAAAGTTAGCAAACTTCATAAAAACAAAAAAAGCCGGCAAAACCGGCTTTCTTTATTATATCGTTGCAACTACGGGTTTATCCTTTCACTTTCTCAATCATGTGATTGATTACATGGCTATGCTCGTGCTGAGGGCTAAACATAACAATCTCGGCATCTTCATTCACTTTTACATTATGACCTGAAGGCCAGTAGAAAAGTTCTTTAGCATTCACCGATTCCTCAATACCTTCTGCATCGGTGGTGGTAAGCTTACCGCTAATTACGTATCCCCAATGCGGGCACTGGCACAGATTTCCTTCGAGTCCCATAAAAAGCGGGGTGGTATCGACACCTGCTGAGAGACTAAAATACTCGCCGCTGATTTTGCCTAAACCGGTTGCGTCGCCAAAATCGGTTTGCTGACGAATTATCGCGCCAGGAATTTCCATTTTGACCTCAATGTCATCTTTTAAAATTTTCATAATTGTTTCTCCTTGTTAGTTGGGATGAATTATCCACTTCGGAAAGATATTGCTGCATCCGTTTCAGACAATACCGGACTAGTACAACAGAGAACATGAAATTGGGACAATTGTTCGTTTTAAACTAAGGTGTAACAAAATGCATCAAACAAAAAAAAGCCGGCAAAACCGGCTTTTTCAATTATATCGTTGCAAATCTTAGCAATCTGATTTTTTCCCTTCAGCTTGTTCTTTAAACCAGCTCAACGGGTGCGAAGTCGGGCGCTCAATTGGCATACCGTAAATGCGGTCGTTAACCAACGATGCCAGTACACCTAATGCACGCGATACACCAAACATTACGGTATAGAAAGTGTATTCCTTAATTCCGTAGTGGTACAGCAACGATCCGCTGTAAGCATCAACGTTTGGCCATGGATTTTTGATCTTTCCGACAGAACCCAGGATTGGAGGAACCACACGGTACAACTGGTTGGCCAGGTTTATCATTTTGTCGTTTGTGATATACTTGTTGGCAAATTCCTGTTGTGCGGTAAAACGTGGGTCGGTTTTACGCAATACAGCGTGTCCGTAACCCGGAATTACACGGCCGCTTTCCAGCGTATGTCTACAATACTCGGCCACCTGCTCGTCGGTAGGTGTGTCGGTGTCCAGTTCCTCTATCATTTCGAATATCCAGAAAATAACATCCTGGTTGGCCAGTCCGTGCAATGGTCCGGCCAAACCGGTCATTGCTGCAGCATAGCAATAGTATGGATTACTTAATGCTGAACCTACCAGGTGCGCTGTGTGTGCCGATACGTTTCCACCCTCGTGGTCGGCGTGGATAATCATGTACAGACGGAACAAACGACGAACATCTTCCGAATCGAAACCCATCATATGCGCCAGGTTACCGGCCCAGTCTAAACGTGGGTTAGGCTCAATGTGGTCGCTGTTGTAAAACTGACGACGGTAAATGTAAGCTGCTATACGCGGTAAGCGTGCAATAAGGTTCATTACGTCTTCGTAAGTGGCATCCCAGAAATATTTTTTATTTACACCGGCACGGTATGCTTTCTGGAAAGTGGATTCGGTTGCCATTGAAAGAATCGCAGCACTGAACTGTGTCATTGGCTTCGATGTTTTTGGCATCGCATCAATTACATCGAAAGTATGTTGCGGCACATGTGCACGTGTTGCCAGGTCTCTCGACAGGTTAAGTGCATCTTCCTGCGACGGGATCTCGCCGATAAGCATCAGGTAAAGCAGTCCTTCAGGAATGGGTTCGCCATCCGGATTTATTTTTGGCAGCTTTTCCTGTAACTCAGGAATGGTATATCCTTTAAAACGGATACCCTCTTCTGGATCGAGTTTTGATGTGTCGGTAACCAAAAGCGGTATACCTTTCATTCCGGTTAATACTTGCCCGAGTTTTACTTCTCCGAGCACCACATCGGCATGTTCACTTTTGAGTCTTTGGAACTCCTTGGCGCACTTATTCGCTTTCTGGTAAAATCTGTACTTAATGTATTCCATTTGTTATTGGTATTGATTTATTTAATTAATGCATATTTCGGATTATGGCATCGGCAAATTCAGAAGTCGACAGCAGTGTTGCTCCTTCCATTTGCGCATGCAGATCGCTGGTCACTTTACGTTTTGCAAATACGTGTTCCATTGCATCGTAAACGTGCTCAGCTGCATCGTTCCATCCCATATATTCCAACATCATAACCGCCGACAGGATCAGTGATCCCGGATTGGCTTTACCGGTTCCGGCAATATTTGGTGCCGTTCCGTGAGTAGCTTCAAAAATCGCGTAACCACTTTGGTAGTTGATATTTGCTCCCGGCGAAATACCAATCCCACCCACCATTGCTGCCAGCTGATCCGACACGTAATCGCCGTTCAGGTTCATGGTAGCAATTACCGAATGATCCCACGGGTGTAATAATGATTCCTGTAAAAAGGCATCGGTGATACAGTCTTTAACGATCACTTTTCCGGCTTTTTTAGCTTCGTCCAACGCTTTGTTGGCATCCAGTTCGCCTTTGTCCTTTTTCAGGGCTTCGTATTGTCGCCAGGTAAAAGTCTGTTCGGCAAATTCAGTTTCTGCCAGATCGTAGCTCCAGTTTTTAAAGGCACCCTCGGTAAATTTCATAATGTTTCCTTTATGAACGATGGTAACCGATGGCAACTGGCGATCGATGGCATATTCAATAGCGGCTTTTGTTAAACGTTCTGATCCGTCTTTTGAAATGGGTTTTACTCCAAACGACGAGGATTCGGGAAAACGAATCTTGTCGACACCCATTTCGTTGATCAGAAAATCGCGAAACTTTTTCGTCTCTTCTTCGCCCATCATGTATTCGATGCCTGCGTAAATGTCTTCGGTGTTTTCGCGGAAAATGTGCATATCCACCATCGACGGGTAACGAATAGGCGAGGGTACACCTTTAAACCATCGTACAGGGCGCACACAAACGTACAGATCGAGCGTTTGGCGCAAGGCCACGTTCAGCGAACGAATTCCACCACCAACAGGCGTTTGCAGCGGGCCTTTTATACCGATGAGGTACTCTTTAAAAGCTTCAATGGTTTCGTCGGGCAGGTAACTTCCGGTTTCGTGGTAAGCTTTTTCGCCGGCCAGCACTTCTTTCCATGTAATCTTTTTAGTATCGCCGTAGGCTTTGGCCACAGCAGCGTCGATTACACGTTGCGATGGCAGGCTAATATCCTTTCCGATTCCATCGCCCTCGATAAAAGGAATGGTCGGATAATCCGGCACTACCAGCTTCCCGTTAACTATTTTGGTTTTTTCTGTCATATTCTTTTTATTTCTCACAGAGTTAATTTCCTATCACGCAGATTTCGCGGATTTCCGCAGATTTATAAGTTGTTAGCAACTCGTTGTATTGAATTTGAAATGTTTTCGGTGTTGAAATTCACCAAAATGCCTAACCTTTTGTTAGCCAACTTGAGATAAGAATTAGTCTGTTTAAAATACAGTTTCTTCATGGTTTCAACCGATTTAATTTCAATTATTACTTTGTCTTCAACTAATATATCAATACGATACCCCTTTTCAAGTTTGTTCCCTTTATAGTTTATTGGGAGATCAACCTGGGAATTTACATTGTAACCCATTTCACGCAGTTCGTAAACTAAAGCAGACTCATAAACCGACTCCAAAAGCCCCGGGCCAAGCGCATTATAAACCTCAAATATTGCCCCTCTGATGTCATAAGATATTTGATTTTCACTAATCTCCATACTTATTCCAGTTTTCTATATATTTTCGGTTTTTATCTGCGTAAATCTGCGCAATCTGCGAGAACTCTTAATTCAGTTTTGCCTGTAAATTTTCATCCAACGCCTCCAAAAACTGCTCTGTTGTTAAATAATGAGCTTCCTCTAATTCTTTAGCATGAATGATCAACGCCAGGTCTTTGGTCATTTTGCCCGATTCTACGGTTTCAATACAAACTTGTTCCAGTGTATGCGCAAAATCAATTAAATCCTGGTTTTCATCCAGTTTTCCGCGGAAAGCCAAACCACGTGTCCATGCAAAAATCGATGCAATCGGATTTGTTGATGTTGGTTTTCCTTGCTGGTGCTGACGGAAGTGGCGTGTTACCGTTCCGTGAGCTGCTTCGGCTTCCATGGTTTTCCCGTCGGGAGTAACCAGTGTTGAAGTCATTAATCCCAGCGAACCAAATCCTTGTGCTACGGTATCACTTTGTACATCTCCATCGTAGTTTTTACAGGCCCAAACAAATCCGCCTTCCCATTTCAGGGCTGCGGCTACCATATCGTCGATCAAACGGTGTTCGTACCAAATTCCTGCGGCTTCAAATTTCTCGCGGTAATCGTTTTCGTAAACCATCTGGAAAAGGTCTTTAAATCGACCGTCGTAGGCTTTTAAGATAGTATTTTTAGTGGACATGTATAAAGGCCATCCTTTGTCAAGTGCTTGATTCATACATGAATGGGCAAAGCCGATAATCGATTCGTCGGTGTTGTACATTGCCATTGCCAGTCCGTTTCCTTCAAAATCGAAAACCTCGTGCGAAACAGGTTCGCTGCCGTCTTCAGGCGTAAAAGTAATGGTGAGTTTACCTTTTCCTTTAGTCAGAAAATCGGTAGCACGATACTGATCGCCAAAAGCGTGACGACCGATACAAATTGGCTTTTTCCAACCCGGTACCAAACGCGGAATGTTCGAAATCATAATGGGCTCGCGGAAAACAGTTCCGCCTAAAATGTTACGGATGGTACCGTTTGGCGACTTCCACATTTTTTTCAGGCCGAATTCTTCCACACGGACTTCATCGGGTGTGATGGTGGCACATTTTACACCAACACCATATTTTTGGATAGCGTGGGCTGCGTCTATTGTAATTTGGTCGTCGGTGGCATCGCGGCTTTCCATTCCCAAATCGTAATATTTCAAATCGATATCAAGATAGGGAAGAATGAGTTTTTGTTTGATGAAATCCCAAATTACACGGGTCATTTCATCACCGTCGAGCTCGACAACCGGATTTTGTACTTTAATCTTTTGCATGGTCGTAATTAATTAATTTACTGGTTATATTGATTATGTTTTTTTCACTTCTGATTTTAACAGTGTGCGGCGAATAGTTGGCTTTTTGTTCTGTTGAACTGCACCTGATTCGCCTTTTGTACTATTTTATTGTAACCCCCGGGCTGAAGCCCGGGGTTATTTATTTTTCTTGCGATGATCATTATAACAGGAAAATTCAACGTCGGCATAGATTTGATTTTCAAAACAACGCCGAAGTTTTCATTTCAATAGTTATCATGCATTTTGTTGTCTAATCAGACTTAATGCTGATCCTGCTTTGAACCAATCAATCTGTTGCTCATTGTATGTGTGGTTCACTTTAATAGTATCTTTTGAACCATCGGCGTGAACAAGCTCCACAGTTAGTGGTTTGTCAGGTGCAAAATCCACAAGGTCAACAAAGTTGAATGTATCGTCTTCCTGAACCAAGTCGTAATCGTTCTCGTTAGCGAACGTCAATCCTAACATTCCCTGTTTTTTCAGGTTGGTTTCGTGGATCCGTGCAAACGATTTAACGATTACCGCTTTAACACCCAAATGACGCGGCTCCATGGCGGCATGCTCGCGCGACGATCCTTCACCATAGTTATGATCGCCAACCACAATCGTTGGAATTCCTTCGGCTTTATACTGGCGCTGAACGGCAGGAACTGCATCGTATTCGCCGGTAAGCTGGTTTTTCACTTTGTTGGTTTCGCCATTAAACGCGTTAACGGCACCAATCAGCATGTTATTCGAAATGTTATCAAGATGACCACGGAAACGTAACCACGGTCCGGCCATTGAAATGTGGTCGGTAGTACATTTACCTTCAGCTTTTATCAGCAGTTTAGCTCCTGATATATTTTCCCCATCCCAGGCTTCGAATGGATACAACAATTGCAGACGTTTCGATTCCGGTGAAACATTTATTTCAACACCCGATCCGTCTTTAGCCGGTGCCTGGAATCCCGGATCCTTTACATCAAATCCCTTGCTTGGTAATTCTACACCCGTTGGAAGATCAAGTTTTACTTCCACACCGTCTTTGTTGGTTAAGGTATCGGTGGCAGGATTAAAATCCAAACGACCGGCAATTGCCAGTGCCGTTACCATTTCGGGCGATGTTACAAAAGCGTGGGTATTTGGGTTACCGTCGGCACGTTTCGAGAAGTTACGGTTGAACGAGTGTACAATCGTGTTTTTTTCTCCTTTTTCAGCTCCCGGACGTGCCCACTGACCGATACAAGGTCCACAGGCATTGGCAAAAACTTTACCGCCAATTTTCTCGAAAGTATCGATAAATCCATCGCGTTCGATGGTGTAACGTACCTGCTCCGATCCCGGTGTAACGGTAAACTCCGATTTTGCTACAAGTCCTTTTTCCTCAGCTTGTTTGGCAATCGATGCCGCACGCGAAATATCTTCGTAGGAAGAGTTGGTACAGCTACCGATTAAACCTACTGAAATATCCATTGGCCATCCGTTGGCCTGAGCTTCTTCTTTCATTTGTGAAATAGGAGTTGCACGGTCGGGAGTAAAAGGCCCGTTAACGTGTGGCTCCAGTTCTGAAAGGTTGATCTCAATTATCTCGTCGTAATACTTTTCAGGATTTGCATATACTTCATCATCGGCATCAAGGTGTTCTTTTACCCCGTTAGCCAATTCTGCCACTTCTGCACGACCTGTAGCGCGTAGATAACGCTCCATACTTTCGTCGTAAGCAAAAATACTTGTGGTAGCACCGACTTCAGCACCCATGTTACAGATCGTTCCTTTACCGGTTGCTGAAAGCGATTTTGCACCTTCGCCAAAGTATTCGATAATAGCTCCGGTTCCACCTTTTACAGTCAGGATTCCGGCTACTTTAAGAATTACATCTTTTGGAGCGGCCCAGCCACTCAGTTTCCCGGTCAGTTTTACTCCGATCATTTTGGGCATTTTCAGCTCCCACGCCATTCCTGCCATCACATCAACAGCATCGGCACCACCAACTCCAATGGCAACCATTCCCAGTCCACCCGCGTTAACGGTGTGCGAGTCGGTTCCAATCATCATTCCTCCCGGGAATGCATAGTTTTCCAAAACCACCTGGTGAATAATACCTGCTCCCGGTTTCCAGAAACCAATTCCGTATTTATTCGAAACGGACTCAAGGAAATCAAAAACTTCCTTATTGGCTGTTTTCGAAACGGAGAGGTCGGTTTTTCCTTCCACCTGCGCCTGAATCAAGTGGTCGCAGTGTACGGTTGACGGAACAGCTGTCCGCTTTTTACCTGAGTTAATAAATTGAAGTAATGCCATCTGTGCAGTGGCGTCCTGCATGGCTACTCTGTCGGGAGCAAAATCAACATAATCTGCTCCTCGTTTAAAGGCAGCTAATTCCTGCGCTGCAAACAGGTGAGAATAAAGAATTTTTTCTGCGTACGTCATTGGCTTATTCAGAATATCTTTGGCTTGTTTCACCTTTTCGGGGAGTTCTGAATACACTTTTTTTACTAGGTCTAAATCAAACATAAGAAATTTAGTTTTTTTGAATATTGTCGGCGTATTATTTGTCGCTTTTACTAACAATAAATATCGTGAAAAGTTGACTTAATTCCTATAGAAATTTACTATCACAGTTCACTGATATCAATAAATGCCGTATATAAATAAACCATAATATAAGTTTTCTATTTGTAATTTTAATCACACAACAGGGCCAGGGAGATTTGATATATATCAATATGTGGGATTAATGAATCGGGTGAATTGTTATGGTCTGATATTCAGTGTATTAATTGATGATTTTATGCTGCATTGATAACCCGAATTGTGTTATGTTATGAAACATGTTGCTCAATGCGCTTAAAAGCTAGTTTTGAGCTGATTATAGCCATCGGAATTCCGGCTCCGGGAACGGTTGATGCGCCTACATAAAACACATTTTTATATTTCTCATCAACATTACGTGGACGCATGATGCCAATTTGGTTCATATTGTGCGAAAGTCCCAGTCCGCTGCCACGGTGTAAATTAAAGCGGTTTTGCCACACTTTTGGTGTGTAAATCGTTCTTGATATGATTTCGCTTTTAATGTCCTGCCCAATCCTGCTGGAGAAATCTTCAATGATGCTATCTACAATTTCATCTTTATCCGACCAGTCTTGCTTAAAATAGAGGTTGGGCACCGGGCACACAAAAAACAGGCTTTCGCAACCTTCCGGAGCACATTCGTTGTTATGTTTCGAAAGCACATTTACATAGTAATACGGTTTCTGTAAAGTCCCCGGATCCTTCATTACATTCTCAGCATAATCCTTATAATTGGTCCCCAAATAATAGTTGTGATGATTTACCTGGGGCAATTTGCATTTCAGCCCGATGTAAAAGGTAAGGTAGCCCATTGTCCAGCTCATTTTGTCGAGCTTTTCTGGAGCAAAGGCAGGGCGTTTAAAAATATTCCCACGGAACCACGCAGCATCTGAATTGATCAGGTAAATATCGGCTGACCACGATTTGCCGTTTTGATCAATGAGTGCCTGAAGTGATCCATTGTTTTCTATAAATTCTTTTATCTCAGTGTTATAATGAATGTTTACGTTTTCCTTTTTTAGCACATCCACAAAACCTTCAATAATTTTATACATTCCGCCTTTTACGTTGTAGTAGCCATCGTGTTTAAATTCGGTGTAGGAAAGCAGACTGTAAATTCCCATTGTATCGAAAGGAGTGCGCCCGAGAAAAAAGGCCACCAGCGAAATAATTTGTTGCGCCTGTGACGATGAAAAATACTTGGTTACATGATTCCAGAAACTTTGAAACAATACCGGAATATGTACCGGGTTAACACGCATTAAGGCCCAAACGTATCCTGCCAGCGAATCGAAGTTTTGTTTAATAACAATGTCTACTGTGTCGTGAAAAAGTGCCCCGGCTTTGTCCATGTAGCGTTCAAACTTTTCTTTAAAATCAGGTTCGATGTCGGCAAATTGTTCGGCCAGTTTATCAATGTCTTTATACAAAAAATAGGTTTTATCGTCGCCCCTGAAATTTACTGTGTACAATGGGTCCAGCTCCACATATTCAAACGGAAGTTGAATGCCACAATCCTGGGCAAATTCTTCAAACTCGTACGACATGCTGAAAAAACTTGGGCCGGTATCAAATGTAAATCCATCTTTTTTTATCTGGTTTAGCCGGCCGCCTGCCTGTTCGTTTTTTTCAAGAATCTGAACATCGTATCCGTTCTTTACCAGGCGGATTGCTGTAGCCAGTCCACCGATACCGGCACCTACTATCAAAACCTTTTTCTTCATTATTTCTTCAGTTTTGTTTTTAAATCAGGATAAAGTTCGTCTCGAATCCATTTAAAATTGGGTTCAAACTTTAAAGCTTTTTCGTATATGTTTTTCGCCTTATCGTATTCGCCCACTTTTTCGTACGATTGCCCGGTTAGACTCAGTAAACTCAAATAATTCCAGTCGTTCGCCAGTTCTTCGGGTGAAGCTTCCATCTGTTCAATAGCCAGTAAAAAATGCTCGATGGCAATTTGTTTCGATCCGCCAAAAACTGCCGGCATATAAAAATAAGCATTGCCGTACTGCACATGGGCAAAAGGGAGCTTGTTGTTTATTTCCAGCGCCTGATCGACATTTTTAATAGACCTGGGTCCGAGTATTGGGGCCTTTATAGGAGACAGACCAATTTTAAATCCCCAGAAAGCCGCTTTATAGGCATTAATAAGTGCGGGATTATAATTTTTATTCTCCAGTATTTCGAGGTTGCTTTCAGCCAGGTAGAGGTAGTCTTTGGCTTCTTTATCCTTGTCCGCTCCTAAACAATAACCAATGTAACCGTATTGGAAGTTTACCAGTTCGCTGAGGTAGTCGGCATTTTCTGTTTTGTTCTGCTCCAGGCTGTCAATTATGACTTTCCAATCGTCCATCCGGTTGCTGATGTAGGCCTGATAGATCTTTTCCTTGTTCGAAGCAAAAGCACCTCCCGAAAGGAAAAAGACCAACAGCAGTGTAATTATGATATCGTTCTTCCTTTCCATTGATAGGCTTTTTTTGATTTGTTGAGAAATGCTTTTATAAGGAAAATACCCAGAACCACTTGTTGAGGAATGGCCAGCAGCAGGTTTTTTAAGGGATTTTGATGACTGACAACACTGATGAAAAGACGAATTGCTACCAGCATGAAAAAATAAGTAAAAACGAATGCTTTTGGTAAGCCAATAAGAATGGGAATAAAACCAAGCGTGGTGATCAGCCAAAAGAGGACAGCCAGTAATCCGGAGTTTCCAAAGAACATAATTACATTTTTTGAAAAGCCGTTAATGGCATCGTTAAACGAGCTGTACATACGGCATGAAATTGAAGGATTGCCTGATAAACATGCAATTCGAATTCCATTCTTTTTAAAGGATTGCGCTATTGAAATGTCTTCCACCTTATTATCCCGAAAAGTCTGGTGTGGTTGATTATTACGGTATGTTTTTGCATCAAACAACATAAATTGCCCGTTTGCAGCTGCCATTGACGAAAAGGGCAGAACCCGCACAAAAACCAGCGGCAACAAACTTAGCAAAATGAAATTCATAATTGGCACAGTCAAATATTCGCCCAGGGTATACATGTTTTGTTTCGGGAAAATAGATAATAACCCTAAGTTGTGTTTTTGCATTTTGGCAATTGTTCCGGAGATAATTGCTCCCGAAATTCGTACATCGGCATCAAGAAATAAAAAGTAACTACCTTTTGCTTTTTGTGCCAGTTGGTAACAACCATAATTCTTCCCCAGCCAACCCTCCGGAAGTCCGTTTGAATTGAACAGCTGAAAACGTTGATCCGTTTTTGTGAATACATCAACAATTTCAGCAGTTTTATCAGTCGACTGATCATTAAACACCAACGCCTCAAAGTTTTGCCACTCCTGTTGTTGAATATCCTGGAGCAGGTGGCCAATGTTTTGTTCTTCGTTACGCGCCGGTATAAGAATGGAAACCAGCGGATTAAAATCATTTGGGCAAGGGGGAAGTGGCTGCCTGAAAATTGCATTCAGTAAAACAACCCAAAGTTGAATTACCGTAAAAATGAATATGATCCATGCTGCAATTATCATCCTTAAATTTCTTTTTTAGCTTGCGTATTCAGGCAATTGTTGTAAAAAGTGTTGTATGCATTTTCTATTTCAGTACTATTCCATGCGCCGGTGTAGTGGTGCAGGTTTAAAAAAGCATTGGGTTTCGCATCAGCAAAATAATCGATGAGGTTGGCCTGGAAAATGATCTGGATATTATTTTTTGTTCGCTGCAAAATCTTTTCAATTCCCTTCTCGAAAACAAATTTATTCTGGTAGATGCTTTTTATGTTGCCTTGTGGAAACATCAATATGAGGTTGTTTTTATCAGAAAGTAGTTCTGCGGTATAATCAAGTGTTTCGATTATTGATTTAGATTCTTTTCTGATAGAAAAACCTCCGGTGTATTGGAAAAACCAGTTCTTTCGCAGTTCTTCCTCCAGCATCATAAAATGGTATTTCCGTTTAAACAGTTGCTGATTGGTGTATAAAGTCCAAATGCCATCCCACCAACTCACGTGATTACATATTAAAAGAATTGGCAATCCGCTGTCTTGTATCTCGCCATTAATAGAAAACGACTTAAAGTGTCGTTTCATTTTCCAAAGCACGTAGTGTCTGAAAAACGGATCGAGAAGAAAATGATGTTTAGCTTTTAGTATCAATGTTTTAGTTTAAAGTTAAAAGTAAGGCGGCAAAAAATAAAGCCTGAATGCCAAAAACTATTGGTGCTATTCTGTTTTTTGTATTTATTTTCAGCAGGTTGATTACCAGTGAAAAAAGAAAAGCCAAAAGAAACCAGGCTACATAGTTTTGTACCGGTACTGTGGATTCACTAAAAGTCCACATTGCCAATAGTGGCGCTACTTGTTCAAGAAGCACATCGTAGGCGAGCAGTAGAAAAGACGCTCCAAAAACTTTTACTATCGGGTTCCAATCGGTTCGTTGCATTACCGAGTTAGAGACATAAACCAGCAACAACCAGTTTAGTCCGATTATAAGTGGTGTGTTAAAAAGTTGTATTCCCAAGCCATGACTATAAGTGTAGCTACCAAAAATACTTCCGGTGTTAACGCCTATTAATTCAACAAGAAAGCTAACGAGATAAATAAAAACAAAGCTTACAACAATTTTTATGGTGAATTTGCCGTGAAACAAGCCAACAATAATGCTGCTCAGTAACAAGGCAAAAGGAGTTAAGTGTATAAAAAACGGACGGGATTTTGGCAGGGTAAGTCCCGTAAATCCTACGATGTAGAAAATGATAATAAAATATACAAGATATTTGTAATTGGACCGTAATGTATTTACTATGTTTTGTATTTGGCTCATTTACTAACGAATTTTTTGATTTGTTCAATCAGCAAAAGGTTGTATAAAATCATACTAAACGCATAGGCAAAATCTTCAATTGGTATTGTAAATAGTCGTATCCCCAGGTTTTCGTTGTTGTTATACCAAACCACTTCTCCATCAATAAACGATCCGGTTAAAATTCCATTTACGATTAGAAAAGGAACCAGGATTACTCCGAAGGTGATAAAAAATGAACGGGTAATTCTGCTGTTTAAAAGCAAGACGAATAGTAATACAGCAGCAAGTTTTATTGCAATGTAAAACGTATAACTTTTATCGGTGTTAAAAATGGCTATCAGCACATTCATTAAAATAAGAGCTATTAGCAGACCTTTATTCAACGACCTTTGTAGTTCCAGCCTTGGAAAATATTCCCGAATGGATTCGTGCAAAAAAATGCTGGCATACGGAATAACCACAAAAAACAGGATTTCTTCCAGTGGCAGTGAAAACAAATAAATACCCGATAAATAATCTGGATTAAATCCCCAAACGCCCCGGTTCGTGAAATTCACATCAAAAATTATATACACCAGAGCTACCAACAGAATGGAAGGAAACAAATATTTCCACTGTTTGTAAAACTGCAGTCGTTTATCGAAACTAAGCAGCAAAGGCACTGCGCCGGAAGCCGTAAGTAATATAAAGTACAATGACATTTATTTCTTTAAAAAACGAAATTGAAAGATTAGTAAACCATAATTGTCAAAATCGCGAATGTTTTTACCGCGATGGTGCGCCAGGTGTGCCTCGCGCACTGCATTGAGGTATTTATTTTTTGTGTTGGATAAAAAGGGAATGTTGAGCCGTTGGTGGATCATTACATCGTGAATGGCAAAATAAGTTAACCCGTACAAACTGATGCCAATACCCAGTGCAATTAAAGCTGAAATATTAAAGAAGAAACCAATGATAAGAACGATAATTGCCGGTAAAGCATACACTAGAAAAAAATAATCGTTCTTTTCAAAACCGGGTTTGTAGAGTTCTGTTTGTGACGCATTTTTTTTGTGGTCGTTTACATGATGATCGCGGTGCCATTTCCATAAAAAGCCATGCATAACAAATTTATGGTTCGACCAGGCTACGAACTCCATAAAACAAAAGGCTGCTATGGCAATTAGTATATTCACGTTTTTACGTTTAAGTGTTCTTCCACTCGTTTATATATCTTTTTAAACCATACGGTATAATTCTGCGGATTGTTCTTTACATCTTTTTTTAATTCTTCGAAGTAGATGTATTTCCAATTGGAAACTTCATCGGCATTTGGTTGTGGCTTTTCATCGCTAAAGCCAATAAAAACACGGTCGAGTTCGTGTTCGGTAAGCTGGTTGTCCAATTCTTCTTTGTAGGTAAACGCAAATATTTCCTGCAAGGGAGCTTTCATTCCCATCTCTTCCATTAATCTGCGGTTGGCTGCATCAACGCTGGCTTCTTCTGGGTAGGGGTGACTGCAACAGGTGTTGGTCCACAGCCCGTTGGAGTGATACTTGTTGAAAGCCCGTTGATGAATCAGCCATTCTCCTTTCGAATTGACGATAAAAACAGAAATGGCCCGGTGGAGCAATCCTTTAACGTGCGCCTCCATCTTTTCCATTTCTCCAAGAACCTTGTCGTTTTCGTCGACCAGGATAACTTTTTCTATTTTGTTGTTGTTCGTCATACCAGTCCGAGATTATAGAGTGTTTTTGCTTTTACCATGATCAACATTTTTTTATAATTTGGAATTCGTACTCTGCTTTGCATTATTACTGAGGCAGGAGTTTCTTTTAACTTATTAAGCAGTAAACGGTAATAGTAATAAGCCAGCAGAACGGCGAGTTTCGATTTTCCGGGCAGCTTTTTTATGCCTTTGTAGGCGGCTTCAAAATCGGCTTCAATATCTTTTATAATGCGTTTCTTTTCTTCATCACAAAATTCTTTGCTGATTAATTCTGCAAAATACTTCCGGCCCAACGTTTCGGTGTCCTCACGCAGGTCTCTCAAAAAGTTTACTTTCTGAAAAGCTGATCCGAGTTTCATCGCGGGCGTTACCAATTCGTTGAATTTTTCCTGATCACCGTCGCAAAATACTTTCAAACACATTAATCCAACTACATCAGCCGAGCCGTAAATATATTGGTCGGCCTCCAGTTTTGTTTTGTATTCTTTTTTTTCCAGATCGTATCTCATGCTGGTGAGAAAAGCATCGACATGAGCCAGTGAGATATTGTACTTATTTACGGTATACTGAAAAGCTTGCAAAACCGGATTAAGACTGATCCCTCGTTTCATGGCATCTTTAAAATCTTCTTCGAATTTATTGAGCAGATAGGCTTTGTCGTTTTCGTGAAAAGTATCAACTATTTCATCGGCTAAACGAACAAAACCGTAAATGCTGTAAATAGCATCGCGATGCTGTTTTTGCAATAAACTGGTAGCATACGAAAAAGAAGTGCTGTAACTGGATGTTACAACTTTAGAGATCTTTATTGAACAGGCGTTGTACAATCTCATATACATTCTGGTTTCATGTTCACTACTACTGTAATATACTAATAAAATCGCAATGCACTAAAATCTCAACAATCTGATGATTCAGATACTTTTGTAAAAATGGTATGTACGTATTATTCGTAATTAAACAACGCAGAAAAATACTGTTTTGTTTAATTACAAGTACGTTAAAGTAGTGGGGGACAGGAAGAAAAGCGAATGGTTAGATTCTTACAATACAAGAATCGGGAAGCCATCCCTGGTTGCCGTCGGCCAGTTTTATTTCTGTCCAACTGTCGAGCTGATCCGTAATTTCCAGTTTTAAACCTTCGTAAATCAGAAAGAGGTCGGTACCACTTTCACTGGGCGAACTTTTTACCGTAACGCGCGGGCAAAAAACAATGGCAGTATTCCGGTTATTGATCCTTGCTTTTTGCTGTGCTGCGTGAGAGACAGCAAAACCAGAAAGCAGGATAGCGAAAATTCCAATCCAGAACGAAATGCGTTTTACGGCAACTGTTTTGCTAAAGAAAAAACCACCAAGCAGTAAAAGGAACAAAACAAACGACACAATACTGATGTATGCCCAGGTATCGGCAGGGTATTTATTGATAATAGAGTCTTTCCAACGGAGGAAAAACGGTTTTGGTAATTCTTCGATTTGTGTAACCACATATTGGTTGGCAACCTGCAGGTTAAAAGCAATGTCTTCGTCGTGTGGAGCCAGTACTTTAGCGCGTTCGTAATTTAAAATGGCGTTGTTAATGTCGCCGGTTTTAAAATAGGCATTTCCCAGGTTGAAATATACTTTTGCCGACTCTTCGCCGGTGGCTAAAATCTGCTCGTAGGCAGAAACAGCTTGCTGGTATTCATCGGTGGTGTAATAAGCGTTTGCTTTCTCCCAGAGTTGCTCATTTGTTTCCTGTGCGAACACAAAAATCGGAGCTATAAGTAGTATGAATATTAGTATCCTTTTCATTGTTCTAGCGTTTAATTTGTTTTTCAAAACGGCTCATTGTCGTCTCAGCCTTCTTATACAAATCATGGCGTGCTTCTGATCCACCAGCCGGAGCATAGCGTGCAAATTCGCACTGGTCAATAACCTCCTCAAAGTCTTTAATCACTTCTTCTGACACATTGCGATCGTTAAGTTTTGCCACAGCCGTTTCACGGTTCAGGTCGGCCACCGGAATTCCCAGTTTATCGCTTAAATAGCCCCAGAACGCTTTTAAAATTGCTTCGTGGAATGCTTCGTTGTTGTTTTGTTTCATATAACCGGAAGCCGCCTTCAAACGTTTTACAGCCACGCGGTTGGCCTTTTTATTTCGTACCAGTGCGATGTTAGCGTTTTCGCGGGCCTTTTTACGGTACACGAAATACAACACAACAAACAGCACTGCAGTAATCAGGTAGATCAAATAGAAGATGGTGCTTCCGTAGAACGTATGTCCTTTTATCTGCAACATCGGTTTTCCCTGCTTGATGAAGCGAATATCCTGTCCAATCAGTTGCAGGTCTTCTTTGCGGCGCGAGCTGATAACGGTGGTCGATTGCTCTTCAGTTCCTTTTTCAACGTGCAGCGTGTAAGCATCGGTTGATTTGGTTACATACTTTCCTGTTGCAGGATTAAAGTATGCAAACTTGATTGCCGGAATTTCATAGTCGCCTTCAAAACGTGGCTGGAAAAGGTACTCAATGGTTTTATTTCCTGAAACGCCGTTATCGTTGGCCTGTACATTGTCGGTTGCCCGTGGATCGTAAACTTCAAAATCGCTTGGCAGCTCCAGTTCAGGAGAACGTACCAGGCGGATATTTCCGTTACCCGATATTTTCATCGTTAGTGTAACCGCGTCGTTGGTGGTAACATCGGTGCTGCTGATTTCCGACGAAACATTAAAGTTACCCACACCGCCCATAAAATTGGCGGGTTCGCTTGGCAGATCTTTTACATTCACCGAAACTGCATCGCTGGTAACACGTGCTTTAACCGTTCGGTAATTGTCGAAAAAGTCATCGAAGAAACTACGTGCTTTTACCCGCTGGCGAATCAATAGTGCCATACTGAAAGGCTCGATTGTCAAGCGTCCGTTTTGTTGGGGGAACAGGATGGTCTTTTTCAGTGTTCCAACCTGGTAAATTTTATCATTGTACACCTCACGGGTGAAATTGATCTGCTGCGGAATATCAATGTCCTGAGTGTAAAAACCTTCGTAAGTGGGCAGGTTAACTTCATCAAAACCATGCACCGGAACATTTGGATTTACATATAATTTTACGGTTGCAATAATTTGTTCGCCACGATAAACGTTTCGTTTGCTTAAATCAACGCGTACAAAAAGGTTGTCTTTGTCGAGCTCCACATTTTGCGATGCTCCTTGCTGTGGTTGCGTTGTACCTCCCTGCGACTGGTTCGATTGCGCTTGTGCTTTCACCACCTGAATAGACAGCTTATTGGATTCAAAAACTTTACCGTTTACCTCGATCGATCCCGGGCGGATTTCGAAAGTTCCTTCTGCTTTGGCACGCAAAATATAGGTGTACGAAAACGTTACCTCCGAAGTCGTTTTTCCGTTAATGTCTGTAATGCGTGTTGAAGACTGACTTATGCTTGGCCCCACTAAAATCTGGAAATTGTCGCTTAATCCCGGAGGAAGCTGCAAATTTGTTCCCCTGTCGTTAATTTGAAAGCTCAGCCTGAATTGTTGTCCCATTTCAACGGCACTTGGTGCCGACATGGTAAAACGGGTTTGTTCGGCCCGGGCTGCAATCGCCGCGCAAAAAAGAAAAATATATATTATCAGTTTCTTCATCATTGTATCAAAGCCTACAAAATTATTGTTTTTGTTCAATTGCTTCTTTATGTATCCGATTAATCCTTAATAATTAATCTTTCATCTTTAATCCTTCATCGTTTCCTCTACCATTCTTTCTCCGATCGCGTACGTTTGGCTTTGGCAGCTTTTGCTTTTTTCACCTTATCCTGAATGTCGCGTTCATCGTTTTGCAAGGCCTGTAACAGTTGCTCAGCATCCTGTTTCGAAATTTTATTTTGCTGAGGTTGTTGCTGTTGCTGCTGGTCTTTATTTTGGTCTTTGTTTTGATCCTGATTTTGCTGATTCTGATCCTGATCTTTGTTTTGATCCTGATTATCCTTATTCTGATCGTTTTTATCTTTATTCTGATCTTGGTTCTTGTCCTGGTCATTCTTATCCTGACCGCTATTACCATCACCTTTCCCGTCACCGTTGCCATCTCCTCCTCCTTGATTTTGCTGCTGTTGCTGTTCTTTTTTCTTTTTCAGCATTTGCGCATAGGCCAGGTTGTATTTTGTTTCCAGATCATCGGGATTTTCACGCAGCGCCTTCTTGTACGATTCGATACTTTCATCCAGTTTCTCCTGCATCAACTGCGTGTTTCCCAGGTTGTGGTTTACTCGGGCACGTTCAACCGGTTCTTCCATTTTCTCTGCCAGCTCCGAAAACTTACCTTCGGCATCTTCAAATTTTTGCTGCTTATATAAGGCATCTGCCAGGTTGTAATTCCACTTCAAGTCTTCAGGGCGTTTTTCCAGCGCCTTGCGGTATTCGGTTTCTGCATTACTGTATTTTATGGTATCAACTTTCATGGTGTCGCGCACGGCTTCCATAAACAACTTGTTACCGTTGCGTACAAACTTCCGTTCGTTTTGCCCGAAAGCAATCCCCGAAATCGTTAGCAGAAATAGTATGAAATATATTCGTCTCATCTTAAAATCGTTTCAGGTTGCAAGTTACACGTTGCAGGTTCTTCTCAAACTTTTAACCTGCATCCAGTAACCTGTAACGTGTTATCCAAATAACTTAATTCGCTTCAAATACTTGTTTTTGCGTTCAAGAATTACAAATTCCAGCAACAGCAAAAACAGTCCCACTGCAAAGAAATACTGGAACTGGTCGTCGTACTCCGAATAGGTACGTGATTCCATTTCCTGTTTTTCCATTTTATTTATTTCGTCGAACAAAGCATTTAGTCCCACCTGTGCATTATTGGCGCGTACATAAATCCCTCCACCGGCAGCAGCAATTTGCTCCAGCATTTGTTCATTCAATTTTGTTACCACTACATTTCCGTCACGGTCTTTCAAATAATCGGTTTGGCCGTTGCGTAACACCGGGATTGGCGATCCTGACGGCAATCCCATTCCAATAGTGTGTACAATTGCACCTTCATCCAACGCGGCTTTTGCCGATGCCAAAGCGTCGTCTTCGTGGTTTTCTCCATCGGTGATAATAATGATTGCTTTGTTGGCTTCGCCGTTTGGCGTAAACGATTTACGTGCCAAATCGATGGCGGCTCCAATGGCTGTTCCCTGTTTTGGAACGATCTGCGTATTCACCGAATTCAAAAACAGTTTTGCTGAATTGTAATCGGTGGTAATTGGCAGCTGTGTGTAAGCGTCGCCGGCAAAAACAATCAAACCGATCTTGTCATCCTTTAAACGGTCTACCAGCCTTGAAATTGCTCTTTTTGCACGTTCCAAACGGTTGGGCTGAATGTCTTCGGCCATCATACTGTTCGACACATCAAGCGCAATCATCAGTTCAACACCTTCGCGTTTCTCGGTTTTTAGTTTTGAACCGAACTGCGGGCGGGCAATTCCAACAATAAAGAATGCCAGTGCCAGCATCAGTATGATAAACTTAACAACAGGGCGGTTGCCCGAGCTGTAAGGCATCAGTTGTTTCAGAATTTCCTGCTGACCAAACTTTTTTAATGCACGACGGCGCGATATACGCGACCATGCAAAAAACAGCGCCAGCAGCGGAATTAGTAACAATCCCCATAAGTATTCGATATTTGCAAATCTAAACATTTCCATCCTTCTATCTTTTTATGGGATACTTCTGAATATCGTTAAACGCAGGAATAAACTCACGATCAAAAACAGTGCCCCAAGCAGGGCAAACGGCATAAATTCTTCCGACTTGCGGCTGAATTCGCGCACTTCAATTTTTGATTTTTCCAATGCGTCAATTTCTTTATAAATCTCTTCCAACTTGGTGTTGCTGGTTGCTCTGAAATACTGTCCATCGGTAAGCGACGATATTTCCTGCAAGGTTTCTTCGTCAATTTTTACCGGCATATCGCGCAGCTGAATCCCAAACTGTGTTTGAACAGGGTAGGGTGCCGTTCCGATGCTTCCTACGCCAACCGTGTAAACACGAATACCAAAAGTTTTGGCAATTTCGGCAGCTGTAACCGGAGCAACTTCCCCGCGGTTATTTTCTCCGTCGGTTAATAAAATTACCACGCGGCTGATGGCTTCACTGTCTTTTAGGCGGGCAACCGATGTGGCCAGTCCGTTTCCGATAGCTGTTCCATCTTCAATCATGCCACTTTCAATATCTTTAAACAGGTTGAGCAACACGGCACGGTCGGTTGTCAGCGGACACTGCGTAAATGCTTCGCCGGCAAAAACCACCAGGCCCATTCTGTCGTATTCACGCCCCGCAATAAATTCCATTGCCACATTTTTTGCAGCCTCCAGGCGGTCGGGCTGAAAATCCTGTGCCAGCATCGAGCTTGAAATATCAAGCGCAATAACGATGTCGATACCTTCTGTTTCACTTTTTTCCCAGTTTCTCGAGGATTGCGGACGGGCCAGAACAACCACAAAAAAACTGATTGCGATTAGCAGGCATACAAATATCAGGTGGCGTAAATAATGCCTTATGGTTTTTGGGGCTTTTAGTACCGAAGCAGTGGATGAAACCTGGATGCTTGCGGTATTTTTTTTCTGCCTGAACACATACCACGCCACCATGGGAATCAATACCCACAGAATGTGAAACAGCTCAGGGTTTTTAAATGTCAATCCTTCAAACATCTCTTTTTATTTTATCTCAACTTCTTCAACATTTTCATCATCATCTCCTTTGTCAGCGTCTTTGCTATCAGCCTTTTTCTGTTCCTCTTTTTTCGTGTCGTTCACAAAGAAATAGGCATTTACCAGCGACAGGTTATCGTCGTCGGGCAGCGGCTGATACTTGGCAAATTTTACCAGGTCGGCCGTTTGCAGCAGTTGTGTAAGATTCGCAAAGTTTTTATCGCTAACCAGTCCTTTTTGTTGGCGGAAACTTTCAATGGTTTCGTCGCTGGTTTGCTCCATTGCCCGAATACCAAAACGATCTTCAATATATTCGCGCAGTGTGTCGGTAAGCTCGCTGTAATATTGTTTTGTCTTGCCTTTCTGCCACACTTTTTCCGTTTTAATACGGTCAAGTTCCCGTAACGCAATAATATGCGCCGGTTCTTTTGGTTTTTGTGGACGCGCAAATATCGGCTTGTTGTTTTTCTTCCGCTTAATTGAATATAACAGGAAGAATATAATCGCTCCGATAAGAATCACTCCCAAAATGTAAGGCGTAACTTCCTTTAAAGTCAGCGGAGCATCGTATGGCATTTTAATATCTGTCGGCCCTTTTGTGGTGTCGATCTCCATGGTATAAACATTCAGTGTCACACCATTGCTGGGAATGGAGTCGATCGTTCCGTCCACATCGATTTTAAACCAGTAGGGCGGAATCCGGTAGCTTCCACTGTCGAAACTGGTAATGGTGTAGGCCTGAATTTGTTTCATCAGCTTCTCATCGTCCAATTCAAAAGTGTCGACACCCGAACGGCTGATCACTTCAATCAAGTCGTTAATCGTATCCGGAACTGCCGGAAACTGTATGTTTACATCTTTCGGATGATCAACTTCCAGGAAAAGTTTTACCTGGTCGCCAATCAGAATATTTGCAGAATCAAGGCTGGCAGTGGCTTTAATGCGCTGTGCCTGCGTTGTTCCTGCAATTAAAATTGCTGTAAACAGAAATAGTATTTTTAGTCTCAATTGCATGCTTCTCTATTTTAATGCCCGTCTCTTAAACAAAGTCATTAACGATTTTACATAGTCTTCGTTGGTGTTTATCGATACATAATCAACACCACTTTTTTTGAACATCACATCCAGCCGACCCATGTGTTTTATCCACCAGTCGGCATAAAGTTTACGTGTTTTACGCGAGCTGCTGTCTACCCAAACGTAGTTGCCTTTTTCAGCGTCTTTCAACTTTATCATTCCAATAGATGGCAGTTCTGTTTCGCGCTTGTCGTATATATTCAGCGCTACCATGTCGTGCTTGTTGTTGGCGATAGAAAGAGCCATTTCCAGGTCTTTGTTATCGTCCATAAAATCGGAAATAATAAAAGCAGTACAGCGCTTTTTAATGGCGTTGGTCATGTAACGAACAGCTTCTGTAATGTCGGTGCCGTTGCTTTCCGGGTGAAAGTCGATCAGTTCGCGAATAATACGCAAAATGTGGCTTTTCCCTTTTTTCGGCGGAATAAATTTCTCGATCTTGTCCGAAAAGAAGATCACTCCGATTTTGTCGTTGTTTTGAATCGCCGAAAACGAAAGCACTGCAGACAGTTCTGTAATCACATTTTTCTTCAGCTTTTCAAACGAACCAAATTCGCGCGAGCCACTCACATCAATCAGCAACATCACGGTGAGTTCGCGTTCCTCTTCAAATATTTTCACGTAAGGATGACTGTAGCGGGCGGTAACGTTCCAGTCGATGTTACGAATGTCGTCGCCAAACTGGTATTCACGTACCTCCGAGAAGGCCATACCGCGCCCTTTAAAAGCACTGTGGTATTCGCCGGCAAAAATATTGCGCGACAAACCACGTGTTTTAATTTCAATCTTCCGTACTTTTTTTAATAAATCAGTTGTCTCCATGAAATTTGTTTCATGTTCCACGTTTCATGATGCAGGTTCAGGCCGATTCCAACCTGCAACCTGTATCCTGTAACTTGTAACCGTTTAAGGTACTTCTACCTGGTTCAATATGTCGGTAATAATTTCTTCCTGTGTAATGTTGTTGGCCTCCGCTTCGTAGCTCAGTCCAATTCTGTGACGCAATACATCAGGACAAACGGCGCGCACATCTTCAGGAATAACATAACCGCGGCGCTTGATAAAAGCAAAAGCTTTTGCAGCTTGTGCCAGGCTGATTCCTGCCCTTGGCGATGCTCCGTAAGCGATCATATCGGTGTATTTTTCCAGTTTATATTCGTTAGGCTCGCGTGTTGCAAACACAATGTCAACGATGTACTTCTGAATTTTTTCATCCATATACACATCTTTCACCACGTTGCGGGCTTTAATAATGTCTTCCGGTTTCAGAATTGTTGATGTTTCAGGGAATTGTGCCAGCAGGTTTTGATTGATGATCTGACGCTCTTCCTCTTTTTTCGGGTAGTTGATCACCACTTTCAGCATAAAACGGTCGACCTGCGCTTCAGGCAGCGGGTAAGTACCTTCCTGCTCAATCGGGTTTTGTGTGGCCATTACCAGGAAAGGTTCGTCTAATTTGAACGTCTGGTCGCCGATGGTAATCTGGCGTTCCTGCATGGCTTCGAGCAGTGCCGATTGCACTTTTGCCGGAGCACGGTTGATCTCATCAGCCAATACAAAATTGGCGAAGATCGGTCCTTTCTTAATGCTGAACTCTTCTCTCTTCTGACTGTAGATCATTGTTCCCAGAACGTCGGCAGGCAGTAGGTCGGGCGTAAACTGAATACGTGAAAATTTAGCACTGATTGTTTGCGACAAGGATTTAATGGCAAGTGTTTTTGCCAATCCCGGTACACCTTCCAATAAAATATGTCCGTTTGAAAGTAAGCCGATCAGCAAGCTTTCAACCAGGTGTTTTTGTCCTACAATCACCTTGTTCATTTCCATGGAGATCATATCCACAAACGAACTCTCTCTCTGAATTCTCTCATTCAATTCTTTGATATCAACTGCTTGATTCATATCTTTTATAAATTTATTTGCTAATTTTTTTCGAAGGCACGAATTTAAAGCATTATGACGTTTATTTCCCTATTCTTTTGTTAAAAAAAATTAAGTAACAGCGAAACGAATTATGATGTTAACAAAGAATAACAGCTTATTAGGAATTCATTAAGAAATTATGCCCTGTTTTAGTTACTTTTAATAATATAACAGTGTTTCAGATTAATGGTGTAATCCACGGATCAGTTTTTTACGATGATATACAACTAAGGCCAATTCCTGAGATAAAAATAGTGTTAAAAAAAAATAAACAAGTTACAGGATGATCTGTTGTGGTGTACATATTAGAAATTGTGTTCATATATTGACTGCCTGATTTTATTGGTGGTGGGAATGTCCTAATGTTAATTCATGAATTGAAAGAATTGTGTTGAAATCAATCGTTTTTATACTCGTTATTTTTCTGTTCGCCAACAACTGTTTTTCGCAAAGCAGTTTAAATGGAAATGAATCTTATTTTGAAAAGAGTCACGTACTTCTTCAACATATAAATGATATCGATTTGCTTTTCTCCGGCAAGTCAAACGATGTGGCATTTACTTCTTCGTTTTTAGTAAAAGCCTTTTTTAATCAAAAAACAGAGAAACAGCGTTTACTTTCGTTTGGAATCAGAACCGATCTTTATACACACCGGGAATATAGCCAGCGTTTTGATGAAAATGGCCGTTACTACAGAGGCGAATCGTTTACTGAAATTAGTACTGCCGAATTTTCCTGGGTGAAGTTTTTGACCAAGAACCTGGCCATTCAATTGTCGGGAGGCCCCGGTATTTTAAACAAGAAAGAACCAATTCCCGGTTTGGCTTTGTGGATTCAGGGAGGAAATGATGGTGCCGGTGGAATTCACAAAATCATTGATAGTTTTGGAAAACAACATGGCCAAATTATTGAAGGACGAGATGTATTAACTCATTTCCTGTACTTTAATCCTGCAGTGAGTTATTATTTGAATCTCTTTCCAAAGTCGGGTTACACGCCGCATACCCTTGTTAGCGAATTAGGCGTAAACTTATGTGACGAGTATGCCGGTAACTGGATATTCTTTGAAAATGATCTGACCTTACATCTTTTTAGGTTTCCGCTTTCAAACAGATTGTTTTCGTTTGATTTTGCAGGAGCAGGAGATTTTCGTTTGCATCGTTCAGGATTAAAATCAGACATCCGCATGGGAACAGAAATTTCGTGGGGGAGGATTACTTTTGGTTATGAACTCACCAAACAGTTTGGTGAAGGAAATATTGATTGGGTTGATTATTACGATGATGATGATTTATACCGGATTTACTTCAAGATTCGGTTCGAAAAGCAAAAAGGGAATTATTAACGGCCGGAGCTGAATGCGGCACAGAAGATATAAGAGGGTTAAAATCTAAGCTGCCGGGCTAAATCGATTGTTCGACCGGTCCGGTGTTGGGATATGAAGTTCACTAACTGTTGATTGTTGGTAAAAGTAAACGGCAATCTTAATTTAGAGAATCTTATTTTGTAGTTTTATCCCGACGCAAAACAACTTTATAATTCTATGGATGCAGAGAAATTTAAATATGAATACAAAGATTGTATCGTATTTAAGTCCTACTTCGGTTTAATAACCGTTAACGATGTGAAAAAATCCTGGCTGGATGCTATGGAGAAGAACTTATTTCCGGCAGATACGATTGGATTTATACTTGACTATCGGGCTGCTCATTTTGATATTGAGCCGGGCAGACATATTGAAATTCCCGAATTTTACCGGCAACATCCTGAAGTTTTTGAAAATAAAAGAATCGCAATAATTACGGAAAATCCCGATGATATCGTGTATCCCATGTTAATTCGACTTCAGGATAAAGGTTATGAATCCCGGCCGTTTAGTACAATGGATGCTGCAATTCATTGGGTTTTAAAAGAGGAGAAGAGGGGATGAAGCTTGGTTCCCGAAACGAGTAATCAAAAAAAAAAACGTCGCCCACAATCTGTGAGCGACGTGTTGATCAATCATTAAGAAATTTTAATCTGTCTTTCAGGCTGTGGTTTTACTTCATCGCGTTTTGGCAGAACAATATGTAAGATTCCGTTATCATATTTGGCCGAAATCTTTTCGCCAACTACAGCATTGTCGGCAACCGTGAACGAACGTTGAAACGATTGGTAACTAAACTCTTTACGTGTGTAGTTCTCATTTTTTTCTTCTTTTTCGTTTTTCTTTTCTGAAGAAATGGTGAGCACGTTATTTTTAAAGTTCACGTTAAAATCATTTTTGCTCATTCCCGGAGCTGCAACTTCGATAACAAAATCATCATCGGTTTCTTTTACGTTAACTGCCGGCAACGAAGTGTTTGTGCTCGAAAAATTCGAGTGATTCCAATCCATCAGTTCATTGTTGAAAAACCTGTCAAAGACTGATGGAAAATACGGTTCGTTTCTTTTTGCTAGTTTCATGACTTTATCCTCCTTTAACTTTTATGGTTAAACAATTCATTGAACTTTACGGAAAGAAAAAATCAAAAGGTATACCATGCCTGAATTTCTGAAAATATTTCAGGCATAGCTGTCTGGTTGTCAGTTGATTTGAAGTGTGTTTATATTGCAGTTGAAAGTCAGTATTTTGGGAAGTGTCAAAATTTCAGTTCTTAGGTTTTATTGTTAAACAACATCTTTATGCCTCTTGTTTTTATTGAATTATTGCTTTAATTTTAATAAATAAACCTGACCGCCTCTTTTTTAAGGGCCGCCAAATTAAAACAAACAATGAAAAGTTTTAACTCCATAAATTGTAAAGTATAAGTAGTTACAACAGATACTTTTGGGAGGATTAAAACCTACTTTTAAAACAGCTCAAATTGCATTAGAAACTCAAGGGATAGGATTATAAAAGTTAATGAATACTTTCAAAAACTTTTAGGCTTCGTTCTGAAGCCGCGTGTTTGGGGTTAACTGGGGCCGCCTCTCTGAAAAAGAGAGGCGGCTATTTTTTACAGTAATTTATATTAATTTTTGGTCCCGACGCTGTGGTCGGGATCTCGCCCAGCAAAGCTGGTCTCAACTTTCAACTTTTTCCGTAATACCGATTATTAAAAACATTTAATCATTGTTTCGCAAACTCTCAATAACTTTGTTTTTATATATCGGCATTTACCCAATTCTGAAAATAATTAAGTAATAACTAAATCATTTTCAGAATTGGTATAATTTTACGCCTGAAAAAAAGAACAATGCCACAACGCTATTTTTTACAACTCAGTTACAAGGGAACCAGTTACCACGGTTGGCAAATTCAGCCCAATGCAGTTTCTGTTCAGGAGGTGATGGAGGACGCATTATCAAAAATTCTGCGTGAGAAAATAGCTGTGGTTGGAGCCGGACGAACTGATACCGGTGTACATGCTTCGTATTTTATCCTGCATTTTGACACCGAAAATGGTATTCCCGAAAACCTGGATATCGTTTATAAACTCAACAGCTTTTTACCTTCGGATATTGCCGTACAAAAAGTGTGGCCGGTAGATGATGACGCACATGCCCGGTTTAGCGCTACTTCACGTACTTATCATTATTTTATCTCCACCGAAAAAGATCCGTTTGCTATTGAAACGAGCCATAAATACCTGAAACCACTCGATGTAGATAAAATGAACCAGGCAGCACAAAAGCTTTTTAATTACAATGATTTTACCAGCTTCAGCCGTCTGCACACGGATGTAAAGACCAATAACTGCACAATTATGCAGGCCGAATGGACGCAGCGTGGCGAACGATTACAATTTACAATTAAAGCCGATCGTTTTTTGCGTAATATGGTGCGTGCCATTGTGGGAACTTTGCTGGAAGTGGGGCAGGGCAAACTCAGTATTCAACAATTCTGCGATATTATTGAAAAACAAGATCGTGGTGCAGCAGGAGCATCAGCACCGGCGCAAGGATTGTTTCTGGTCGATATTGAATACCCAGATTCTATACAGAGCCGCCTTTAAATTTTTTCCGGTATTGTAAAGGTGATATGCCGTTAATCCGTTTAAATTGTCGATTAAAATATGAAATGCTGTTGTAGCCACATTTTATGGCAATATTCCCAAAATTCTCATTACTTCCGGCTATTAGTTTCCCCGCATATTCAATGCGCATATCGTTCAGAAATTCAGAATAAGCTTTGCCTGTTCGTTGTTTAAAATAACGACAAAACGAGTTGGGAGTCATGTTTGCCACATCGGCAAGTTGCCCCAGATTTACTTCGTTGCGGAAGTTTTTTGATAGAAAGTTAAAGATCACATTAATACGTTCGTTGTCCGATTCGCGGGTTGGTGTGCGGTAACTCACCGATGACAAGGTGCGCAAATCTTCGGAGTGAGCGAAAGTATTCAAAATACTCATAAGTAATTGAAAGCGCTTGAATCCATTGGCTTTGGGGCATTGTTTTATCCATTCAATCAACGCTGTTTTATCCGGACCGTCAATTTTAATTCCCATTGATGCTTTGTCGAGCAAGTGTTTTATGTGTGCCATTTCAGGAATTTCAAAAAACTGATTCCCAAAAGTCTCGTCTTTAAAAAACAGGGAAATACTTAACACCTCCAGGTTGCTGTCGGGTTGATAATACGATTCGTCGCATTTGGTAACGTGCGGCACATTCTTCCCAATAAAAAACACGTCGCCCGGCTGAAAACGTTCCACATGGTTTCCGATAAAACTGGTGCCTTCACCTTTAACAATATAAGTAATCTGGTGCTCAGGATGATAATGTATGGTATCATAAAAGTGTGCTCCATCGTCAATTTGGAGCCGGAAAGAGTTTCCTCCTGTCTTTGGAATTACAAAACGTACTGCCTTCATTTTCTATCGATCGGTAAATGTTCTTCTCTGAAAATTGTTCTCAATTACCATGATAATATCCTGTAAAACCTTAAAAGGGTAAAATAGTTCAAAAAATGGATAAAATAAGAAAATAAAAAGGTGTTTAACTCCTTTAAATTTGTGATAATAATTAGTTATTAAAAATTGGAAAGAAAATATGAGACCAACATGGACAGGGGTTTATCCCGCAGTAACAACAAAATTTAAGGAAAACGGAGAGCTGGATATTCCTGCTTTTATCAAGAACATCGAATTCCAGATCGAATCAGGAGTTTCAGGAATTATTATCGGTGGTTCGCTGGGTGAATCAAGCACGTTGAGCAACGAAGAGAAAGTTGAGCTAGTAAAATCGCTTCAGCCATATCGCGAACAGGTACCCGTTATTATGAACATTGCCGAATCGAGCACAGTAAATGCTGTTGAGGCATCCAAACAGGCCGAAGCAAATGGTGCCGATGGTTTGATGTTGCTTCCACCACTTTTATATAAAGCCGATGCCGATGAAACAGTGGAGTATTTTAAAACTGTGGCCGAAGCTACTTCGTTACCCATTTTGCTGTACAATAATCCGGTTGATTACAAAATTGAGATTACGGTTCCGATGTTTGAGAAACTGAAAGATACACCGAATATCGAAGCAGTAAAAGAATCAACGCGCGACCTGACAAATATTACAAGGTTAAAGAATGCTTTAGGCGATCGTTTTAAAATTCTAGGCGGTGTTGACACGCTTTGTTTGGAGTCGTTGTTGTTGGGGGGCGATGGTTTGGTCGCTGGTTTGGTTTGTGCTTTCCCAAAAGAAACAGTGGTGTTGTATGAGTTGGCCAAGGCCGGAAAAATTGATGAAGCATTGGAATTGTACCGTTGGTTTATGCCACTTTTCGAAATGGATATCCACGCTAAACTGGTTCAGTACATTAAACTTTGTGAGGTGTACACCGGTATCGGAACTGAATATGTGCGCGCTCCTCGAAAAATGATCACGGGAGCAGAACGCGAATCGATCATTGCAACTATTGAAACTGCATTGGCAAACCGACCAAAATTTTAGAGTATGGCAGAATTGAAAGACCAAATTAATGAGATAATGTTGAAGGCTTCTGAAGCTTTCAACGTGTTTAAGAAAGTTTCTGCAGAAAAGCGAGCTGTTTTTTTGCGGACGATCGGTGAGGAGATCATGAATATTGGCGACGAATTGGTGGAAACCGTGATGGCTGAATCCAATTTGCCTGTAGCTCGTGTTCGCGGAGAACGTGGACGTACTGTTGGCCAGCTGAATAAGTTTGCTGACCTGATCGACGAAGGATCGTGGTGCGAAGCTACCATCGATGTTGGTGATCCGGGGCGCGAGCCACTGCCAAAACCTGATATCAGAAAAAAACTGGTGCCGCTTGGTCCGGTTGTGGTTTTTGGCGCCGGTAATTTTCCCCTCGCATTTTCTGTTGCCGGTGGTGATACTGCTTCTGCTTTGGCAGGAGGAAATCCGGTGGTTGTAAAAGGTCATCCCGCTCATCCGAAAACCGGAGCTTTGGTGGCAGCAGCCATTAATAAGGCTGTTGAAAAATGTGAATTGCCTGCCGGAACTTTTGGCTTTATCGACGATGCAAGTTACGAATCTGGTCAGTTGTTGGTGAAACATCCGGTTACAAAAGCTGTCGGTTTTACCGGCTCGTATCAGGGGGGAATGGCACTGGTGAAACTGGCAGCAGAACGCGAAGAGCCAATTCCTGTTTTTGCTGAAATGGGAAGTGTCAATCCGGTGGTTGTAATGGAGGAAGCATTGGCTAAAGACCATGCAGCTATTGCCTCAAAACTGGTTGCTTCTGTAAATCTTGGAGCAGGTCAGTTTTGTACCAATCCCGGATTGCTGATAACCACAAAAACAGAGGGATACGAAGCGTTTGTGGAAGAACTGGCAAAAGAGGTTGCCGCAACCAAAGGTTCTCAAATGTTTAGCACTTCAGTGCTCCGAAATTACGAATTGAATAAGGATAAAATATTCTCGCATTCGGAGGTGAAGCTACTAGGAACAGGAATCGGCGAAGAAGAAACAGGCAATGTTCCTCCTGCTCTTGCAACAGTTTCTGGCGCTGATTTTATTAAAAATCCACACTTGCACGAAGAGGTTTTCGGCCCTTTCAGTTTGCTGGTAGTTTGTGAAAATAAGGCTGAACTCCTTGCTGTGGTGAACGGCTTAAAAGGCCAGTTAACGGCCACTGTTCATGCAAAAGAAAGTGAGTTGCCGAAGAACCAGGAAATTGTAGATGCCTTGCTCGTAAAATGTGGCCGACTCTTGTTAAACGGAGTGCCAACAGGTGTTGAGGTTTGTGCGGCTATGCAGCACGGTGGACCTTTCCCGGCAGCAAGCGATTCGCGCTTTACATCGGTTGGAGTGAGTGCTATAAAACGTTTCGTTCGTCCGGTGGCTTACCAGGATTTTCCTGACAGTTTATTACCTGCTGAGCTGCAAAACAGCAACCCTCTAAAAATTTGGAGAGTAGTGAACGACACGTGGACTAACGCCGCGGTTAAATAGTATAGTTATGGTTTTTTAATAGCTGATAATGACAAGAAGATCATTTTTTTGTATCGATGGACATACCTGCGGCAATCCGGTGCGGGTAGTGGCCGGTGGTGTTCCCCGCTTAAAGGGGAAAAGTATTTTTGAGAAACGCGAGCATTTCCTCGAGGAATACGACTGGATTCGCACAGGTTTAATGTTCGAACCCCGGGGCCACGAGCAAATGTCGGGGAGTTTTATTTTTCCTCCGGAAAATCCGCACAACGACGCGGGAATTCTTTTCATCGAAACAAGTGGTTGTTTGCCTATGTGTGGGCACGGAACCATTGGCACCGTTACCATTGCTGTTGAGGAAGGTTTGATTGTGCCGCATACTCCCGGAATAGTTCGTTTGGAAACACCTGCCGGATTGGTTTTGGCACATTACAAACAGAATGAAAAAGGCAAAGTAACATCGGTGAAAATCATTAATGTCCCGTCGTTTTTATATGCACGAAATCTAACAGTTGAAAGTCCGCATTTAGGCGAATTGACTGTTGATGTATCTTACGGTGGAAACTTTTACGCCATTGTTGATGAACAGCCTAATTTCTCGGGATTGCACAATTTTACTGCAGACGAACTGATCACTTTTAGTGGTGCGGTGAGGAAAGGCTTGAATGAAAAATACAGTTTTGTACATCCGCAAAACGAAAAGATCTGTGGATTGAGTCATGTACTCTGGACCGGAAATACAAAAAGTGAAGAAGCCGATGCGCGTAACGCTGTTTTTTATGGCGAGAAAGCTATTGATCGTTGCCCGTGCGGTACAGGAACTTCAGCTCGGATGGCGCAGTGGTTCTCCAACGGAAAACTTCAGTTGGGCTCTACCTTCCTACACGAAAGTGTTATTGGCAGCCAGTTTATCGGTACCGTTGAGCAGCAGCAAAAAGTGGGCGATTTCGATGCCATTGTTCCGGGAATTGAAGGCTGGGCAAAAGTTACGGGCTATAATCATATTATTATCGACGATGAGGACGATCCGTATGCACACGGATTTAGGGTGGTAGGAAAACTATAGCAGAAGATGAGCAAGAAAATTATTGTTATTGGAGCGGGAGTAATAGGTTTACATTGTGCCTGGTATTTGAATCAGGCTGGTTTCGAGGTGGAAGTGATTGAAGCCGCCAGCGAAAACAATGAAACAGGTTGTTCGTACGGAAACTGCGGACTACTGGTTCCCAGTCATTTTGTGCCACTGGCATCGCCCGAAATGTTGCGCTCCGGACTGAAAATGATGCTCGACAGAACCAGTCCCGTTTATCTTCCGCCGGGTAAAAATATTTCCTCGCTTCCGTGGTTTTTAAAGTTTATGAAAGCTGCCAATAAAAAGGCAGTTACCCGCGCCATTCCAACGCTGTATAAACTGAATGACGAAAGCCGTAAGTTGTATGAAGAGTTCAGTACTGAAAACAACAATCAAAGTGGTTTCACGAACAAAGGTTTGTTGATGGCCGCAACAACTGAAAAAGGATTGGAAGAGGAAATTGCTTTGGCCGGAATTGCTAATGATCTTGGAATTGAAACGCAACTCCTCGACCAACAACAATTGAAAACAATAGAGCCGGAAGTTGATTTGCAGGTTGCCGGAGCGGTGCTTTACAAAAGCGATGGAAATATTTCGCCGGAAGGACATCTTCGCTGGCTAAAAAGTTACATAAAACAGAAGGGTGTTGGTTTTCGATACGATACTTCGGTAAGTAGTTTTCAGGTTGAAAAAGGTAAAATTATAGCAGTGGAGACCAGTTTTGGGAAGCTGAAAGCCGATGAGTTTGTGCTGGCAACAGGGGCTTATTCAGCAAAACTTGCCGGTTCTGTTGGTGTGAAAGTTCCGGTGATTGCCGGAAAAGGTTACAGCTTCGACTTACAAAAGGACAGCCTGAAATTACAAACACCACTGATTTTAACAGAAGCCAAAGTTGCACTAACGCCATTTGACGATACCGTGCGTTTGGGCAGTGGAATGGAATTTAACGGAACGATTGGGGAAATTTCATATAAGCGTATTCAGGCGATTATCAACCGTACTCAAAAGGCATTGCCAAACATGGAGAAACCGGATGCTAAAAAATTGAATATTTGGGAAGGATTGAGACCGGTTACACCAACCGGAGTTCCAATAATTGGCCGAACCAATAAGTACAATAATCTGCTTGTTGCAACTGGTCATGCCATGATGGGAGTTAGTCTCGGCCCAATAACAGGAAAAATTATCAGTCAGTTGGCGGCGGGCGAAAAACCCGATTTCGACATGGAACTGATGAGCATATAATACTCGCATAGAGAGTTGTTAACCCCCTCTGCACAGCAATTCTCCTCTTCATATAACAGAAAAGAAATCAGAAAACTTTCCGGCAGAAAAGATTCTGCTTATATTTGTCGGCGAGTTTGGTTCGATGGTTTATAGCACTATAAACACGATGAAAAGGGAATCCGGTGTAAATCCGGAACTGTACCCGCAGCTGTAAATCCTGAAACTGATCATTACTCACGCCACTGTCGGTTCAGCCAATGACGGGAAGGCAATGATCAAAGGGGATAAGTCAGAAGACCTGCCAACAATATGGATGAACGAACTTCGGGAACAAAGTTTCGGGAATCAATCTATTGATTTCTGCACCTGATTTCCTGTTAATTTTAAACGGATGAGAATTAAAATACTCGTTGTATTGCTGTTCGCCGGTTTTTCGGTGTTTGCACAGGACGTTAAACGCGTAATTTCGCTGGCACCATCGATTACCGAAAATATTTACCTGGTTGGCGGAAAAGATAAACTGGTTGGTTGTACAAGTTATTGTGTACAGGCAGTGAGCGATGGAATTGAAGAGATTGGTTCAACGGTCGATGTAAATGTGGAGAAGATTTTCGCATTGAAACCTGATCTGGTACTAACCATGAAATTAACCAAACCACAGGATATTGCTACTCTTGAAAAACTCGGATTACGCGTTGAGGTGTTGGAGACGCCGCGAACATTTAACGAAATTTGTGAACAAACACTGCAAATAGCCGAGCTGATCGGTTGCGAAGATCAATCGACAGAGGTGGTAGCCAAAGCCCGTAAAACAGTCGCTGAAATTCAGGAGAAATCAAAACAACTGCCTTCTTCAAAAATATTTTTTCAGATAGGTGCCAATCCCATATTCTCGGTACTGGACAATACTTACATGAACGATTTTATTCTGTTGTGTAATGCCACAAATATTGCTTCCGGGTTAACGCACGGAACCTTAACGCGCGAAAGTGTTTTGATTAAAAATCCGGATGTGATAATTATTGCCGAAATGGGCGGTTTTGGCACGGAGGAACAAAAAGTATGGAGCACCTACAAGGGAATGGAAGCCGTGAAAAACAACAAAGTTTATTTGATCTCTTCCGAAACATCATGCAGCCCGACTCCGGCAAATTTTGCAAGTGCACTGAAAGATGTTTATCGTTTTATAAGCGAGTAAATTCAATATCTAGAAAACAATGAACAGCAAATATTTAAAATGGATACTTTTTTTAGCCGCACTTTTGGTGTTGTTGCTGGTGTCTGTTTTATTTTCATTATCGGCCGGAGAAGTAAAAGTGTCACTCTCGCAACTACCACAAATATTGTCGGACAAAGGTAGTATTGAATATACTGTTTTGGCAAAGATCCGTATTCCCCGAATCTTGATGGCCATTGGTGTCGGAGGCGCTTTAAGCCTGTCGGGAGTGGTGTTACAGGGCATTTATCGCAATCCGCTGGTTGAGCCATATACGCTTGGTATTTCGGGTGGCGCTGCATTGGGTGTAGCTATTGCCATTGTTTTCGGACTGAATACTTTGAGTTTCTTTTCGCTTCCGGCATTTGGTTTTCTGGGAGCACTTGTTACGCTCATCGTCGTGTACCTTTTAAGTATTAAACGTGGCGGACTAAGCATAAACAGCATGTTGCTGATTGGTGTGATGGTAAGTTTTGTATCTTCCTCGGCCATGATGTTTCTGATGTCGATTTCTACTAGCGAAAACCTGCATAACATTGTTTTTTGGGTGATGGGCTCACTGGATGAGTCGAACAATTCGCTGATTGCAATTGCTTTTTATTCGTCGCTGGCCGGGCTGGTAATTTCGTACTTTTTTGCACCAACGCTGAATGCACTTCGCCTGGGTGAAGTAAAAGCACGGCACCTGGGCATAAACACCGGACTAGCCATAAAATTGCTGTTTTTTGTGGCTTCGCTGCTCACCGGAATTGCGGTTTCTGTAGCCGGAGTAATCGGTTTTGTTGGTTTGGTTATTCCACATCTTATCCGACTGATTATAGGTAATGATTACCGTATCCTTTTGGCCGGATCGTTTTTGGGAGGAGCTATTTTTCTTATTCTCTCTGATACGATTGCCCGAACCATTATTTCGCCAAACGAATTACCAATTGGGGTAATAACCGGTTTTGTTGGTGGATTGGTTTTTATTATAGTACTGAGTCGTTCAAAATCACATTTCAAACTGAATTAGCATGGAACAGTTTTTTCAGATCACTAATTTTTCCTGCGGTTATCCCGGTAAGTTTTTACTGAAGGATGTAAGTTTTAATGTGGCCAAAGGCGATTTTGTGGGAATTATCGGTCCAAACGGTTCGGGAAAAACTACGTTGTTTCGGGGGATTTCAGGAGAACTTCCTCCTCTGAAAGGAAAAATTGAACTGAAAGGTTTGGATACCCGAAAAATGAATCTGAAGCAACGTGCTCAAAATATTGCCATTGTTACCCAGAATATTGAAATTGGCAGCATGACTGTGGAGGAATATGTGTTGATGGGGCGTATTCCGTATCATAAACAATTCCAGTTTTTCGAGACCAAAGAGGATTTTGCCATTGCCGAAAAATACATGAAACTAACCGGCGTTGAAAAGCTAAAGGGCAAATATATGAATGCTTTAAGTGGTGGCGAGCAGCAACTGGCAGGAATTGCCCGTGCTTTAACACAGGAGCCTGATCTGCTTTTACTCGACGAACCAACTTCGCATTTGGATATCACGCACCAGGTACAAACGCTGAATCTGATACGTCGCCTGAGTCGCGAGCTGGGATTGACAGTTCTGATGATTATCCACGACCTGAACCTGGCCGGCGAATATTGCGACTCGCTGATTATGATGCAGGAAGGGCATATTCGTAAAAAAGGCCTGCCAACCGAAGTACTGAATTACAAAGATATCGAAGCTGTTTACGAAACTGTAGTTGTGGTGCGTACCAATCCTATTTCAAATAAACCTGTGGTATTTCTGGTATCGGAGGAGGTTATCGAAAAAAGTTGATTACTGAAAAATTATCTCACGCGTACCGGCTGATAAACCAGCATGGTTTGAAGCGATTCAAATTCCAATGGTTCTTCGCGTTCAATTTCGCGGATAAAACGATTCATTAAATTGTTTCGTTTAATCGTATTTACGAATTCTTTTCGATTTTTTCTTTTACTTGCTTTCATGTCTTCTATTTTTTCTGTTTGAGCAGCACTAAACAACTTGTGTGCAAATGTTTAGATCATTTGGATTTTTTCATAAATTTTAAACTTTTTTTAGAATTCTCAGGAGAGTGCTAATTTTTTATTAATTCACAACTATGCATTGTTTTGCGATTTTAATTGTCACTGTATTAGTAGTATAAAGGATTTTTGTACATGCTGTTAGTAAGTGCTGGCATTTTCCTGCGTAACTTTTTCAATAAAATCATTGTTGTTAAAAAATGTGACTATCTTTGTCGGTGAATTTAGGTTCTTAAAATTTCTGTATCAGAAATAAGATGAAAAGGGAATCCGGTGAAAAACCGGAGCTGTACCCGCAGCTGTAAGTCCTATCCGTCGTTTGACGGATCGTGTTATTGAATCATAAGCCACTTTCCGAGGGAATCGGGAGGGAAGGCATCAATAACCGGGATGAGCCAGAAGACCTGCCATAAATTCAACAGTTGTAAATTAAGCTTCGGGATAAAAGCTTGAGAAATATATCCGTATTTTTCATTGATTTATCCAAAGCTCCTTAAAATTTGATAATGAGGAGGTTTGTAGTAATTGGAATCGTATTGTGGGCGCTGGCACAAAGTGTAGCGGCGCAGGAACTCTTTACTGTGTTCGATACCGTGCAGGTTGAAGAAGTGGTGAGTTATGGAAAGCTTCAGAAATACCAGTCGGGAGCAAAGATCGAACGTATTAATGCCGACCAGTTTTCGCTGGCTCAGGATGGAAACCTGGAGCAGTTGCTCTCGCGCAGTTTACCCATCGCCTTTAAAACCAATGCCGGTGGTTTAGCCACTGTTCGTATTCGCGGATCGGCACCCGATCATACCAGTTTTAATTTTGGCGGCATAAATATTAATTCGCTTACGCTGGGTCACTCCAACGTAAATAACGTACCCATTTATTTGTTTGATGATATCGGAGTGCAGTTTGGTAGTGCCAGTTCGGTAAACGGATCGGGGAGTATTGGCGGAGCCATTCATTTGGGCCTGCACAACAACTGGACCAACGGTTTTAAAGCAGAAGCCCGCATTGCAAACGGCTCGTTTGGAGAGCAGCTTTACGGCACAAAACTTTTTTGGGGCAACGGAAAACTTGAAGCGGTTACCCGTGCTTATTATTATTCCAAAACAAACGATTTTAAATTCACAAACCCCAACTACCGCGATTTTGAAAACGACATTTTTGAAATAGAAGATACGCAGCACAATGCAGATATCGAAAACATGGGATTACTGCAGGAACTGAATTATAAGTTCGATAAGGACGAGTTTTTCATCTTTAATGTGTGGCTGGAGAAAGACTGGCACCTGGTTCAGCAGAATATGCAAACCAACCTGAGTAATACGGATTTGCGGGAAGAGTACAACGATGACCATGTGCGTATCTGGACAGGTTATAAAAACCGCAAAAATCCCTTCAAATTCGAAATTAACGGCGGGTATGTATACGATAATGCCGTTAGCAACGAAAATACTTCCGACACCATTTCAACCCAACGCATAATTGGCGAAGCCTTTATTGAACACGATTTTTCGCCTGAGGCAAGCTACAAAGCCGGAGCAAAAGCTACCCGGATCTATCCCACGGTTTACGCTTATTCCAAATCGCTGAAACACGAGGACCGGGTAGATTTATATGCATCGTACTACCAACGTTTTTTTAACCGTTTAACCACAACACTGAACTTGCGCTATGGTTATGTTACTGATTTTGATGTGCCTTTTACTCCTTCGTTAGGTTTGAATTACCTGGCTCTTTCAAAAGAAAAGTATGTGCTTCGGTTTACCGGAAATGTGGCGCGCAGTTATCGTGTTCCAACCTTTAACGATCGTTTTTGGGTGCCCGGCGGAAATCCCGATCTGAATCCCGAAAAAGGAATGAGCTACGAACTCGGCACAAAATGGAGCTACTGTGTGGCGGACATCTCAGGGAATGTAAAAGTTAATGCTTTCCTGATGAATGTGGATGATTGGATTCTCTGGAAAAACGGTGGTGCATACTGGTATGCTGCGAATGTGCAAAATGTACAAAGCAAAGGTTTGGAGTTTATGACCGATTGGAATTATCGCATTTTCGGATTGAAAGCAAATTCGGGTCTGAATTATACTTACACTTCTGCACAGCGTAAAAAATCGCAGAATAATACCAATGCGCTTAACCGGCAATTGGAGTACGTTCCGTTGCATGCCGGAAATTTTTTCACAACGGTTGCTTATAATAAATTCGATTTTACAGTTGACGGAAGTTACACCGATGAGCAATTTACCGATGAGGAAGAAAAAAATATTCTCGACGCTTTTTTTCTGATGAATGTGGCTGTTGGTTACAACTGGAAAATTGACAGTCAGAATCAACTTCGAATTAACGGAATGATCAACAACGTGCTGGATACCGATTACCAGGCAAGTTGGGGCTATGCCATGCCCGGCATCGCCTACCGATTAAGCATTACATACAATTTCAAATAAAAAACAAACTACAAAAAAAATGAAAAACCGATTTAAAATTTTGATGTTTTTGGTGGTGTTGGCCTTTGCCTTCACTGCTTGCGATGACGATGATCCGGCAAGTGTTGTGGCTGGTTTTACTTATGCCCCCGAGGAAAATATTCAGGCAGGAGATACTGTGTTCTTTACCAATACGTCAGTAGAGGCAGCCGGTTATGAGTGGAGCTTTGGCGACACTGAAACTTCAACTGAAGCCAACCCATTTCATATTTACACCGAACCGGGAATTTATGATGTTATGCTGATTGCAGTGAACGGAGGGGTGAGCAATACGGTCACTCATCAGGTGAATGTTGATGCATCTCTGGCCTTTATTGTTAATGCCGGTAACTGGTCGGGAGATAAATCAACCATTACGGCTTACAATAAATATAAGGATGAGGTAATCAATCAGTATTACCATTCTGTAAATGGATTGGATATCACTTCAAATATTCAGTTTGCGTACAACTATAATGGTAAAATTTATATGATGGGAAATACTGCCGATCAGGTTTTTTGGGTTGATGCAAAAACATTTGAGCAGACCGAAAATGGAATTACCGATCAAATTGTGGGGCCCCGTAACTGTCAGGCGCTGGGTGATTACCTGTATGTTTCGTGCTGGGGAGGTTCAGTGTACAATGATCCGACTCTCTCGTACATTGCCAAAGTGGATTTATCTGCCGGAGAAGTGGTGAAAACTATTCCGGTGCATTATGGCCCGGAAGGACTGGCTATTGCCGGAAACAAATTGTATGCTGCATTAAATTATAAGAACCAGGTAGCGGTACTCAACCTGGATACAGATGATGTTTCATACATCGATCTTCCTGAAGGCAACATTCCTTCGTATTTTGAAAAGGATGATCAGGATAACCTGTATATCAACCTGGGAGTTGCATACGGCGATGAAACCACACAAACAGGTATCGGCTATATCAATACTTCTTCTGATGAATTTGAAGCCAAGTACAATCTGGATGGCGTTAGCAGCATGAACTATGTTGATGTTTTTGAATTTAATGATGACTTCTCAAAATTATATATCGTAACTACCGGTGGTTATGGAATGCCTGGAGGAGTGTCAGTCTTCGATGTGGCGTCAAAAAGTTTCGAGGCCGAAAAATTTATCGATGGAGTAAATGGCTTGAATGGTTTGGGCTACTACGATGATAAATTGTTTTGTTTCTTTTCAGATAATGTAACTTCTAACGGAAGGGTGGCAACCTACTCACCCGACGGTACCGAACTGAATGAATACACAACAGGTATTGCGCCATTCATGCTATTGGATGTTGAATAAGCCATGAACAAGAAAAAAATATTTTGCCTTAATCTGCTGTTGGCCTGTTTTATCGGATTATCGGCTTTTGCCAGCAACGGAGAAAAGGTTACTGTTGAAATAGATTTTGGAGCGGGAAACCATCCAAAACTGAAAATCGAGACAAATTGGAAAGAAGGGCTTTCAGCTTTGGAGGCCCTCCAGTTTGTTGCAGAAGTAAAAACCCACCCCGTGGGGCAATATGTTTTTGTCGATGAAATTGATGGCGTAAAAGGCGAGCCGAACCAAAGCGTTTGGTACTACAAAATTAATGACGTGCCTGCCAAAAAGATTGCCATCGACCAGCCCCTTGAAAACGGAGATAAAATAACCTGGATTTATAAACAAGATGTTTGTAGTCCGGACAAAGATAAGTAGCTATAATGTTTATAGCAGATCCTTTCCTAAATGTTACACCACAAGAAAGTACCCCCCGGCAATAACAGCCGGGGGGTTGATTATTATTAAGCTTTGAATTATTATTTTGAAGGTATGGCACAAATTACATTTATAACAGGCGGTCAGCGTTCGGGTAAAAGCAGCTTTGCACAAAAACAGGCTGAAGAAAGTTCGGCGGCTCCGGTATATCTGGCAACTGCCCGTATCTGGGACGAAGATTTTCATCAGCGGGTAAAACGCCATCAGTCCGATCGTGACGAACAGTGGACGACCATCGAAGAGGAAATTGAAATCAGTAAGCATGATTTGTCAGGGAAAACAGTGTTGCTGGATTGTATAACGCTGTGGCTTACCAATATTTTTTATGAAAATAAAAATGATGTGAATGCCAGCCTCGAAATTGCCAAACAAGAATGGGATAAATTTATCAATCAGGACATGAAGCTTTTTGTAGTAAGCAACGAGCTGGGAATGGGCGTTCATCCCGAAAATGAACTAGCCAGAAAATTTGCCGACTTGCAAGGCTGGATGAACCAGTATATTGCCAGTTCGGCCAACGAAGTTTTTCTGATGGTTTCGGGAATCCCTGTTCAAGTTAAAGGAATTTCGAATGATGATTAACGATTTTAGATTTCAGAATACTTTGCGACTTAGCGCCATTGCTGTAAAAATATTTGTGTCTTCGAGTCTTCGTGTTTAAAAATTATATCTGCGCATATCAGTACAATCTGCGAGCAATAAAATAAAAAACCAATAACAATGACATTAAAAGATCAACTTCAACACAAAATAGATAACAAAACCAAGCCACTCGGATCGCTGGGCATGCTTGAAGCAATCGCCCTGCAAATAGGGCTGGTACAAAATACCCTGTCTCCAAAAATTGAAAAACCGGCACACCTTGTTTTTGCTGCCGATCATGGTCTGGCCGACGAAGGAATCAGTCCGTACCCAAAAGATGTTACCTGGCAAATGGTTATGAATTTCTGCTCAGGCGGTGCTTCCATCAACGTTTTTTGCCGTCAGAACGAAATGGAGCTGAAAGTTTTTGATGTGGGGGTAGATTACGAATTTCCGGCAGAACTTCCGGTGATTAAAACAAAAGTTGCAAACGGAAGCCGTAACATGCGAAAAGAGCCTGCTATGAGCACTAAAGAATACCAGGCTGCCATGGAAGTTGGTGCCAAAGCCGTTCGCGACGAGGCTGCCAAAGGTTGTAATACCATCGGTTGTGGCGAAATGGGAATTGGAAACACTTCGCCTTCGTCGTTGTTAATGCACAAATTTACGGGCCATTCTTTGGAAGATTGTACCGGCCGCGGTTCGGGTTTGGGACACGAACAGGTAGATCGCAAAACAAGAATCCTGAAAGAAATTGCAGCGAAATATAATCCCACGACACCTGAAGAAGTTTTGGCAACTTTCGGCGGACTCGAAATTGCTGCGATGACCGGAGCTTACCTTGAGGCGAAAAAGCAAAATATGCTGATTCTTATCGATGGTTTTATTGCCACCGCTGCTGTGCTTACCGCCATACAGATGGACCCGGCTGTAAAAGATAATTGTGTATTTTGCCACAGTTCCGACGAAAAAGGACATAAACTGATGTTGGACCACCTGGGGGCAAAACCGTTACTTCAGTTGGGAATGCGACTGGGCGAAGGAACCGGAGTTGCAGTGGCAATGCCGCTGGTAAAATCGGCTGTTAATTTCCTGAATGAAATGAGCAGCATGGAAGACGCCGGCGTAAGTAATAAAGATTAATATAGTTTGAGATCTAATGCTCGAGAATTAATGAGGCTTGCAGCTAGTAGCTACAATTTATGAGAAACGAACTAAAAATATTCCTCACCGCCCTGATGTTTTACACCCGAATACCGGTGGGCCGGATTGAAGGCTGGACAGAGAAAATGTTGAACAAATCAACGCGCTACTTTCCGATAATCGGATGGATTGTTGGAGGAGTTGGTGCAATGGTTTATTTTGCTTTTGGTGCAGTGCTGCCTGTTACGCTGGCAGTGGCACTCAGCATGGTGGCCACAATTCTGCTAACCGGTGCATTTCACGAGGATGGTTTTGCCGATTTCTGCGATGGTTTTGGTGGTGGTTACACACCCGAACGTATTCTCGAAATTATGAAAGACAGCCGGATCGGCACCTACGGAACGGTAGGACTCCTGTCGGTTCTGGCGATAAAATTTCTGGCCTTATCGCATATCGATACAATACGGATTCCTTTTATATTAATTGCCGGGCATGCATTAAGTCGTGTCTTTCCGGTGTTGCTGATTTATTCTTCGGCCTATGCACGGTTGGATGCCAGTAGTAAAACCAAGCCTGTTGGTAAAGCCGATTCATTGTTCTCCTTGTTATTTGCTTTGGTTGCCGGAGGATTTTCTTTATGGTTTCTTGCCTGGCAGGAAACGGTTTTGGTTGTTGCCATTTTGCTCACCGTTACCTTTTTCTTCCGAAATTATATCACACGCAAATTAGGTGGCTACACCGGCGATGTTTTGGGCGCCCTGCAGCAATTGTGCGAAGTGTTTTTCTATTTGTGTATTCTTGCCTGTCAAAATATAATATGAAGATATACGCGATTCGACATACCAGCGTAGATGTAAAACCGGGCATTTGTTACGGGCAAACCGATGTTGATGTGGCCGAATCATTTTATGAAGAACAAAATCACTTGTTACGGGAATTGGAAAGGGTGACTTTTGATTCCGTGTTGTCGAGCCCCTTGTTACGTTGCCGGAAACTGGCCGAAAGTCTTTTCCCAGATTTGGAAATACATTTTGATTCGCGTTTGAAAGAATTAAATTTTGGCGATTGGGAGATGCTGTCGTGGGATGAAATATACGCCCAACCTGAAGGTAAAATCTGGATGGACAATTATCAAACATTACCAACAAAAAATGGTGAATCGTACCCTGAGATGGTGGAGCGTGTTTCGGCATTTATTCGTGAAATTGAAAAGCGAGAGGTTGAGAATATTGCCATTGTTGCCCATGCCGGAGTAATTCGCATTTTAAAAAGTTTGATTGAAGATGTACCCATTTCCCAACTCTTCGAAAATTTTAAACCGGCCTACGCCAGTGTTACCGTATTCGAAATAAATAAACATGACTAAAACAAAAACATACCGTCCGATAATGTTTGTCGGCACCGGCTCCGATGTCGGCAAAAGTGTTGTTAACGCCGGATTTTGCCGCATCTTTAAACAGGATGGTTTAACTCCTGCGCCGTTTAAGGCACAAAACATGTCGCTGAATAGTTTCCCGACTCCCGATGGTTTGGAAATTGGTCGAGCCCAGGCTGTTCAGGCCGAAGCATGTGGTATTGATTGCCGCGTTGAAATGAATCCGGTGCTGCTAAAGCCAACGGGTTACCTAGATTCGCAGATTGTGTTGAACGGTAAACCCTGGGCCAATAAATCGGCAAAAGCATATTTTAACGAAACCGACCGCGATTTTTTGTTCAACGAAGCGATGCAGGCTTTTTCGAGATTAGAGAACGAATTTAATCCGATTGTTGTGGAAGGCGCCGGAAGTATTTCGGAAGTAAACCTTTGGGAAAAAGACATCACCAATATGCGGGTGGCCGTTGAGAAAAATGCGGCCACTTATCTTATTGCTGATATCGATAAAGGGGGTGTGTTCGGAAGTGTTTATGGTACCATGTTGCTGCTGCCCGAGCAGGAGCGAAAACTGGTGAAAGGCATCATCATTAATAAATTCAGAGGTGATATTTCGTTGTTCGAGGATGGCGCTAAAAAACTGGAAGAACTTTGTGGTGTGCCGGTGGTTGGTATCATCCCGCATTTCCGCGATATTTATATCGATGACGAAGACTCGGTGGTGGTCGATAAAAAGCAGTTTAAAGCTATAGAGGGAAAAACAAATATTGCCGTGGTTTTGCTACGTCACATGTCAAACTTTACCGATTTTAATTTTCTGGAACAATTACCGGAGGTAAACCTGTTTTATGCAGCGTCGCCCGATGATATCGATGAGGCCGATATTGTGCTATTACCCGGTTCAAAAAATACTATTTCGGATATGCTGTTTCTCCAAAAACAGGGAATGGCAAATGCTGTAAAAAAAGCGCATGAACAGGGAAAAGCTGTTTACGGAATTTGTGGAGGTTTCCAAATGATGGGGGAGTGGATTGCTGATCCGAACCACGTGGAAGGTCATATTGAAAAAGTACCGGGGCTTGGAATTTTACCGGTTAAAACGATTCTCACGGAAGAGAAGGTAACCGATCAGTGCACTTTTTCTTTTCAAAACAATGAGGAAGGAAAGGGCTACGAAATTCATATGGGCGAAACTGTCGCAGCTCATGAAAGTCCGGTTTGTTTAATCAACGGAAGTAAACCTGATGGCTATTATCTGAATGAGCAAACCTGGGGAACCTATATTCATGGCATTTTTGATAATATAAGTGTCGTTAACCGAATTTTGAAAGAATCGGGTAAGCCGGTTTCTACTCAGCTGGATTTTCAACAATTTAAAGAGGAGCAATACGACAAACTGGCCACGCTGATCAGGGAAAATGTAGATATGAAATACATTTATAAATCGATGGAAATTGAATGAGCATCTTGATCTAATTATTCCACTTTTGGCTGGTTTTGCACTTGATTGTCTCCTTGGGGATCCACATTCTTTGCCGCATCCTATCCGTTGGTTTGGCAAGGCAATTTCTGTAGGCGAAGCAAAGTTAAATCGTGGATCAAACAGAAAGATAAAAGGAACTTTGCTGGCTTCTTTTTTGATTCTTTGCACTTACTTTTTTTTAAAAATCGGTTTAACGGTTTTATCTGCTTATCAAAACCTCTTCTTCGTTGTTTCCTCGTTATTTGTTTTTTACGGATTAGCCAACCGGTCGCTTATTCAGGAAGCTTTGCGCGTGATCGCGAAACTGGAAAAGGAAGGATTGGAAGCCGGCCGCCGACAATTATCTATGATCGTTGGCCGCGAAACGGCAGAGTTAAGCGAAGATCAGACCAGAACGGCAGTTTTGGAGACGCTGGCCGAAAACCTCAGCGATGGGGTAATTGCTCCCTTGTTTTTTTATTTCGTTGGCGGAGTGCCCGCAATGCTGGCTTATAAAATGGCAAATACCCTCGATTCGATGATCGCTTATAAAAATGAACGCTACAAAGATTTTGGATTTTTTGCTGCAAAGCTTGATGATGTATTGAATTTTATTCCTGCACGATTAACTGCAATTTTAATGGCTGTGGTAGGTTTTAACTTTCGGGCGATCCGATTCATCTACAAATATGGACGAAAACATGCAAGTCCAAATGCCGGTTATCCCGAGGCCGCGTTGGCCGGCATCCTCAATTGCCGTTTTGGCGGCCCAAACCGTTATCATGGGAAATTAGTTGAAAAGCCTTTTATTGGAGAGAATCCAAGACCGGTATCAACGAATGATGTTTACAAAGCTTGCGTGATTAATGTGGCGGCAACATTGGTGCTCATCGGGTTTTTCATTCTATGGTTGGTATAAAATAAAAAAGGACGGGTCAACACCCATCCTTTTCACTAACTAAACCAATAAAACTAATCAAACCTAAACTTATGAACTAAACTTGTATGACAAATGTACGATGAAAATGTGAATCGGAGGTTATCCAAATGTTAAAAAATGTGTTCTATAACATATATTTAATCTATTGCTGCTTTGGAAAAATCTATGAGGAGGTTTGCGATCGGTGCTAAATGTCTTGGTTTATCTACTGTTTGGGATGAAAAATAAAAAAGGACGGGTCAACACCCATCCTTTTCACTAACTAAACCAATAAAACTAATCAAACCTAAACTTATGAACTAAAACTTATAGTACAAATGTAAGGGGTTTCTTCGAAACAAAAGTTAATCTAATGTTAAGTTGTTATTTGTCGTATTGTTATTATCTATAGGCGATAAATGTCATCTATTGCGAAATAGTTTTTGAAAAGGTGTTAAAAAGAAACAAAAAACGTGTATGTGATGACAAAAAGATATAAGCTGTTTCGTTTCTGGCAATAAAAAAAGGACGGGTCAATACCCATCCTTTTCACTAACTAAACCAATAAAACTAATCAAACCTAAACTTATGAACTAAACTTGTACTACAAATGTAAGGCGAATACCTGGACGGGAGGTTAATGCAATGTTAAAATGTAAGCCTATAACATATTTTAACTTTATCAATCATCAATCAGATCGATTGAAATAATTTGGGTGGAACTTTAAGTGTCACAATATCAGTGACTAGCGTCGTTGTTTGGCTTTGAAAGGATCTCTGATTACAGGTTTCCGGTAGTGCGTTTGGGTAAATTGGGATGTTAAATACGTATTAAGGACGTTGAAATATCCCGGTATTTTTATTTGGCAACAGGGGGCTAGCCAGTATTGCGACCTCGTTACGACATGCAGAATTTATTTCAGCATAATTTAAATAATATTGATTCAGAATCCGTCAGCTGACGGATGGAATGATATACCAAAGATTAAGAATCAACTTCACACAAGATCATCTCTCGGCATTTTCTGCAACAGGTACATCTTCAAAATACCCTTAGATTGATTTAGATCTGTTCTTATTGAAAAGTGGCTGGGAAGAATAACCAGATTGTGGATAAATGAATTCCAGGGGAAGTAGATTTTCTGATGGTGTTATGGTTTTGATTGCTATAAAATAAAAAAGGACGGGTCAACACCCATCCTTTTCACTAACTAAACCAATAAAACTAATCAAACCTAAACTTATGAACTAAAACTTATGCTGCAAAGATAGGGTGCGTATGTAAACCGGAGGTTATCCGAATGTTAAAAAATGTGTTTTATAACATATTTTAAATCTATCCGATCTTAAAGAAAATCTATTGGGTAAATATAAAGCTGTAAGATAATTTGTGTAGAGAATGGGATTTGGTTTAGGGAATAAAAAAAGGATGAGTCAACACTCATCCTTTTCACTAACTAAACCAATAAAACTAATCAAACCTAAACTTATGAACTAAAACTTGTGCTGCAAAGATATGCTGAAAAACATGTTTGAGCATCAAAATGGATCTAAAATCGTCTAAAAAGACAGATTATTTAACAAACGATTAATCTTATTAAAAAAATTTAGAAACAGTTGCATTAAAAAAGCCCGTTACAAGTTGCAACGGGCTTTACTATTTTATCGTTAATACGTTTTATTGATCGTCTGTTTTACCTTTGTCTTCATCGGCAATCGACTCACGCATGGTAGTATCGGCCATTATGTTTTTGTATTTCATATAATCCATAATTCCAAGGTTTCCACTACGGAAGGCCTCCGAAATTGCCAGTGGTACCTGAACTTCAGCCTCAATAACCTTGGCCCTCATTTCTTGTGCTGTAGCTTTATTTTCCTGTTCCAGGGCAATTGCCATGGCACGGCGTTCCTCTGCTTTAGCCTGCGCAATGTTCTTATCGGCCTCAGCCTGGTCCATTTGAAGCACTGCTCCAATGTTTTTACCTATGTCGATGTCGGCAATATCAATCGATAATATTTCAAATGCTGTTCCTGCATCCAACCCTTTTTCAAGCACAACGCGCGAAATAAAATCAGGATTTTCTAAAACAGCTTTATGCGAATGCGAAGAACCGATTGACGAAACAATTCCTTCACCTACGCGAGCGAGTACTGTTTCTTCTCCGGCTCCACCAACCAATTGTTTAATATTTGCCCGAACGGTAACCCTTGCTTTTGCAATGAGCTGGATGCCGTCTTTTGAAACAGCAGTTACGGGAGGAGTATTAATTACTTTCGGATTTACCGACATTTGCACGGCTTCAAAAACATCGCGACCCGCAAGGTCAATGGCGGTAGCCATATTAAAAGGTAGTTCGATGTTTGCCTTTGCTGCAGATACCAATGCATGAACAACTCTCGCTACGTGACCACCGGCCAGGTAATGTGCTTCTAAAGCATCGCGACTTAATTCAACATCGGCTTTTGCTCCTTCAATCATTGCACGTACAATAACTCCCGGAGGTACCTTACGGAAACGCATTAGGAACAACTGTAAGAGTGAAATTCGTACTCCCGATACCAACGCTGAAAACCATAATCCTATTGGGATAAAATAGAGAATTATAAAAAGTAATACGATTGCCCCAATGATTAATCCCCAGGCACCTACTGCATCTACTAACATATTTTATTTATTTAAAGGTTCTACAATAATTTTATTGGATTCAATTTTCAAAACTCTAATTTCGGTATTGTGGTCGATGAAAGCTCCGGTTGATTGTGCTTCCACTATCTCGCCATTCACTTTTACTTTTCCCATTGGTGCTAATCTTCCAATCGATTTACCGGTTTCGCCCACAACAATCTTCTCCCTGTTAATAAGGTCAACTTTTCCTACAATATTCTTTTCCAGGATCATTTTTTTCCCTGCCCGCGATTTAAAGAAGTAGTAAATCATTGCCGGGGCGAGAATAAGAACTGCGGCCAGTGTTATAAAACCTGCAAGTGTTCCGTATTCGGCAAAAGCCACATACACTGCTCCTCCTAAAAGAAGAAAACCGCCAATTCCGGCGATGGTAACTCCCGGAATAACTGCAAACTCGATGAGTAACAGGAGCAGGCCGAGAAGAATTAGTAAAATAATAGCAAGAATGCTCATATGTTTTAGTCAATAGTTGCGTTTAATTCGCGCTCGATCAATGCATCTTTCAGTGGCTTTAGTGCATCAAAAGCTCCTTTCTTTACATCGCATTTGCCTTTGTAATGCACTAGCATTGTACATTGTGTAGCCTGCTCGTAACCATGTTTGCAAATGTCAATCAAAGCATCGATAACATAATCGAATGTGTGCACATCGTCGTTATGCAAAGTCAGGAAATTCTCCTCAACAACTCCATCTTTAAAATCACCTTTTGGGATTTTTTTTGTCTCTTTCTGCGTCATTTGTCGTTTTCAATTTCTTTAGCTTCACTCAAAGTTATTCTTTTTCCGTTAAAATACGGCACAACATAGGCATCTTCTACACCTTCCCGGCGTACTTGTTCCTGCATTTTTACTGCATCGTCGTAGTTTGTAAGGTTTCCTGTAGTGTAAACCACAATGCCTTTTTCGTCGGTGTAATTCTCGATTTTACGAATATAGGATAACTTGTCGAATAATCGTTTTACATAGGGCGGCAATCCACGGCTGTAAGCGCCCAACTGGATTTTATAGATCAATTCGTCTTCTGTTGTGTCTTCAGTTTCGCCGGTTGTTATTCGGTTGACCGGGGCAATTGACGGTGCCACCAGGATGATCGAATCCGGTTTTTCAGGAATTGATTGTGCATTGTAGGCTGCCAAATATTCATCGGTCTGTTTATGGAAGGCTGCTATTTCTTCGTAAGATGCATCCTGCCAGTATGAATTTTCTTCCTGTTGCGATTTTAGCAGCAATTCTTCTGCAGCGCCCCGTAACTGAAAGATACTTGTTTCGTTATCTAGAATTTGTTTTCCCAGTGTTTGGCGCTCGGTGTACGAGGTTGTGGCACCATATTCTTTTCGCAGTTTATCTGTATTGCTTATCGTTTGCTCCAGCTCTTCTTGTTTGGCTGTTCCTTCGGTATATGATTTTAATCCTTTTTTTGTTTTAAAGAACGTGGTGTCGGGATAAGTAATCTCGGCATTCACCACAAAATTTATCGGCTCCGGTAAAACTTCTGCAGGTTCTTCAATCACTGCCGGCTCTGCAATAATTGAGTCGGTAATTGTTGAGTCAACCAAAATTGAATCATTTGCGGCAATAGTTTGGGTTGAGTCAGCAAGGTCAGATGCGATTACAGTTCCACCAATAACCGGATTAAATGGTTCAGGTTCTGTCGCGCGGGGCACGGCTGCCGGCATTACATCGCTCGCTGCAGTTTCAACAATTTCTTCTGTTTCTTCCTGTTGCTCAAACGGATTTATTCTCTCGCTGCAAAGCTGCATTTTTTCTGCAAGTCCAACTTCCTGTGCCGTTGTTTCGTCGGTTTTATTCTTAAATAATGTATAGTATTTTAAGGCCTCATCGAAACGATTTTTTGCGTGGTACTGAACACCAATATAATAATCGGTTTTTAGAGGCGCTTCACCCAGACTTCCGTTCAGCAGGTAAATAATTTCGTTAGTTCCGTAATGCCCGTTTTCGGTTCGGCAGGCACCATAATAGTAATTAACCATCAGGTGGTCAGGTTTCTCATCCATCAACTTTTTTAGGATTATCTCGGCATCGTCAAAATTGCCTTCGTCGTATAAACGAATAGCTTGCGATAAGGGATTTTTCTGGTCTCCTCCAAAAACGCTGTTAGACGCAAACAAAAAAATAGCGAATATTGTTAGTAGTGCTAAAACCTTTCTAAAAATCATATAAAAACCAGTTCTGTTTTATGTTTGTAAAGCTACAAAAAATCAATTTTTTTCAGAGATTAAATTATACTGAAGTAGCAGCTAAGATACAGAATTGAACTGAGATTTATCATTTATTAAACTATATTTGTAAAATTGAATAATTCGTTAGATATGGCAAATTTAAAAGTTGGAGATAAGGCACCGGATTTTGAAGGTAAAAATCAAAATGGCGAGAAAATCGCTCTTAAAGATTTTGCCGGAAAAAAGCTGATCCTTTATTTTTACCCAAAAGACAACACTCCCGGTTGTACGGCCGAATCGTGTAATTTGAACGACAATTACGACGCCTGGCTGGAAAAAGGTTTTGATGTAGTGGGTGTGAGCCCCGACAGTGAAAAGTCGCATCAGAAGTTTATCGACAAATTTGGGTTTAAATTCAACCTGATCGCTGATACCGAAAAAGAAATTCTGGAGGCATATGGCGCGTGGGGCTTAAAAAAGAATTATGGCCGGGAATACATGGGCGTTTTACGAAAAACCTTTGTTATTGACGAAGAGGGCGTAATCGCCGAAATTTTCGAAAAAGTAAATACAAAAGATCACACGAATCAGATTATTGAAACATTAAATCTATAACCTATTCTGAACATGACAAAAGAGGAGAGAGCTCAAATGAACAAGGAAAAGCTGAAAGCGCTTCAGCTTACAATGGATAAAATTGAAAAGAGCTATGGTAAAGGTTCTATTATGCGCATGGGCGATCAGGCAGAACAGGATATTCCGGCCATATCGTCAGGATCGATTGCACTTGACGTAGCTTTAGGTGTAGGCGGATTTCCGAAAGGCCGTGTAATTGAGATTTATGGTCCTGAATCGTCGGGTAAAACAACCCTGGCTATTCATGCCATTGCCGAAGCTCAGAAAGCCGGTGGAATCGCTGCTATTGTTGATGCCGAGCATGCTTTTGATCCCTACTACGCCCGTAAACTGGGTGTTGATATTGATGAACTTTTAATTTCGCAACCCGATAACGGTGAGCAGGCTTTGGAAATTACCGATAACCTGATTCGTTCGGGAGCGTTGGATATTGTTGTAATCGATTCGGTTGCTGCATTAACACCAAAAGCTGAACTGGAAGGCGAAATGGGAGACTCAAAAATGGGACTTCAGGCACGTTTGATGTCGCAGGCACTGCGTAAACTTACGGCCAACATCAACAAAACAAAAACCTGCTGTATTTTCATTAACCAGTTGCGCGAGAAAATCGGTGTGATGTTCGGTAACCCGGAAACCACTACCGGTGGTAATGCACTTAAATTTTATGCCTCGGTGCGTTTGGATATTCGTCGTATCGGACAAATTAAAGATGGCGACGAAGTGAACGGTAACCACGTTCGTGTAAAAGTGGTGAAAAACAAAGTGGCACCACCATTCCGCAAAGCTGAATTTGATATTATGTATGGCGAAGGAATTTCTAAATCAGGTGAGATCATCGATTTGGGTGTTCAGTTCAATATTATCAAAAAAAGCGGATCGTGGTTTAGCTATGGTGAAACAAAATTGGGTCAGGGGCGCGAAACAGTGCGTCAGTTGGTTATCGATAATCCCGAGCTTGCTCAGGAGTTAGAAACGAAGATTGTAGAAGCCATTACCGGAACCACCACCACAGAATAGATTATACTGATATAGACAGAATATACCGGGTGAATTGATTCTGTCGATTCATCCGGTTTTTTTATAAGGAAGGCTTAAAATTGAAGTAGTTTTTACAAATATAAATAGTTAAAAAAAATCGTATGAAAGTGTTAAAGTTTGGTGGAACATCCGTAGGTTCCGCCGCGAACATTAAACGTGTAAAAGACATTGTACTAAGCCAGAACGACGACGTTGTTGTGGTAGTTTCGGCCCTTGGTGGCATAACCGATAAAATTCTAACGGCAGCGCACAATGCTGCCTCTGGTACAGGCGACTTTCATACGGAACTTACGGAAATCAGACAAAGACACAACGAAACATTAAGTGAACTTTTTAACGGATCAGGAGCGGTAAAAGAGCATGTTGATGTATTGCTCGACGAGCTGGAGAAATTACTTACCGGTATAACTTTGGTGGGCGAATTAACACTGAAAACACTCGATCGTATAGCCGGTTTGGGAGAGCGAATTTCGTCGCATATTGTTGCCGAATTTATTGGTTGCCCCAGAAAAGACTCGTCGGAGTTTATTCAAACCGACAGCAACTTTGGTAAAGCGGCAGTTGATTTTGAAGTGACCAATGGCAAAATCAAGGAAACTTTTGCCGGGTTTAAAGGAGCGGCGGTTGTTCCCGGTTTTATCTCGAAAAATGCCAAAGGCGAATTTACTACGCTTGGGCGCGGTGGATCCGATTTTACTGCTGCGATTTTGGCTGCAGCACTTGATGTTGAAATTCTGGAAATCTGGACCGATGTAAATGGTTTTATGACTGCCGATCCGCGCGTGATTCGCAAAGCATACACTATTCCGGAGATTACTTATTCGGAGGCTATGGAGCTTTCGCATTTTGGCGCCAAAGTAATTTATCCGCCAACTATTTTACCGGTTTACCAAAAAGGAATTCCAATTCAGATAAAAAATACTTTCGAACCTGAAAACCCGGGAACCAAAATTGTAAAAGGCGTAAAGAATGGTTTCGACCGCCCGATTAAAGGTATTTCTTCCATTTCGGGAATTACGCTGGTTACTTTGCAGGGTATCGGAATGGTTGGTGTTACCGGTATTTCAATGCGATTGTTTACTGCACTTGCAAAAGTAAATGTAAACGTGATTCTGATTTCGCAGGCGTCATCGGAGAATTCAATCAGTGTGGCTATTGAAGAAAAAGCACTGGATGTGGCCGAAGCCGCAATTCGCGAAGAATTTGAAAAGGAGATCTCCGCCGGACAGGTGAATAAAATTGATCTCGAAAGAAGTGTTTCGGTTGTAGCTATTGTTGGCGAGAATATGAAACACACTACCGGTATTGCCGGCAAACTTTTCTCTACCATGGGAAAAAGTGGTGTTAATATTATTGCGATCGCGCAGGGAGCTTCGGAGCTGAATATTTCGTGGGTAGTTAAAAACGAAGACCTGCGGAAAACCTTAAATGTGGTGCACGAATCGTTCTTCCTTTCGGAGAATGTGGAGCTGAATATTTTCCTGATGGGAATCGGTACTGTTGGAGGAAACCTGCTTAAGCAAATAAAACAACAACAGGAACGTCTTTTAAAAGAAAACCACCTGCGATTGAAGTTAGCCGGAATTGCCAACTCTAAAAAAATGCTTTTTAACCGCGATGGAATCGAAATTGATTCCTTTAAAGAGCAGTTGGATGTTTCAGAAAAAACATCTTCGTTGCAGGGTTTTGTTGATGAGATCAAGGAAATGAATATTTACAATTCAGTGTTTGTGGATTGTACGGCCAACGATGCGGTTGCCGATCTTTATAAAGAAATTTTGAGTTCGAACGTTTCCATTGTTACGGCAAATAAAGTAGCCGCTTCATCGGAGTATGATAATTATGCTGAACTGAAAAAAATCGCCAAAAAGAAAGGGATTAAATTTCTTTTTGAAACAAACGTTGGCGCCGGTTTGCCTATTATTAATACACTTAATGATTTGGTGAATTCGGGCGATAAAGTGTTGCGGATTGAAGCCGTTCTTTCCGGCACGCTCAACTATATTTTTAATACTATTTCGGCTGATATTCCATTGAGCAAAACCATTCAAATGGCCAAGGAAGAAGGTTATTCAGAACCCGATCCCCGTGTTGATTTAAGTGGTGTTGACGTGGCTCGTAAAATTCTGATTCTTGCCCGCGAATCGGGTTATCGTATTGAAATGGATGAAATTTTTATCAACCGTTTTGTACCCGAAGAACTTTTCGCCGGCACGCTCGACGAGTTTTGGGCGGGTGTTTCGGAGTTGGATGCCAAATTTGAAACCGAACGTCAACGACTGGAAGCTGAAAATAAAAAATGGCGCTTTGTGGCTAAGTTCGAGAATGGTAAAGCCGAAGCCGGATTGCAGGAAGTAGATTCTACACATCCGTTTTACGACCTGGAAGGAAGCAATAACCTGGTGATGTATACAACCGAACGCTACCAGGAGTTTCCGATGCTGATAAAAGGATACGGTGCCGGTGCTTCGGTAACCGCAGCCGGTGTATTTGCCGATTTAATAAAAGTGTCGAACATATAGAACAAAGTTGCTGCTAAAAACATTCATATAAAAAGTAAAAAAACTTTGAAGACCGGTTGCCAACTGCTGTCACCGGAAATCGGTCTTCCCTATATTTTCTGAACAAGATGAAACACATTATAATTCTTGGCGATGGCATGTCTGACGAGCCACTCGCTGCCTATGGCGGGAAAACTCCGCTTCAAATGGCGAACAAACCACATATCGATTGGCTGGCAAAAAACGGCCAGTCGGGCTTATTAAAAACCGTTCCCGAAACTGTGCATCCGGGTAGCGAAATTGCCAACATGGCCGTATTGGGATACGACGTTGAAAAGGTTTTTGAAGGCAGGGGAGTATTGGAAGCTGCCAGTATGGGAGTTGAGCTGCAACCCGGAGATCTGGGGATGCGCTGTAACCTGATTTGTGTGGAAGATGAGAAAATTAAAAATCACTCGGCCGGACATATTTCAAATGAAGAAGCAGAAGAGTTGATCCGATTTTTGGATGAGAAACTCGGAACAGACAAAATAAAATTCTACCCGGGCGTTTCGTATCGTCATTTGCTGGTGATAAAAGGTGGAGTAAAAGACTTTGCCTGTACTCCGCCACACGATGTGCCGGGAACACCATTTGCCGGTTGTTTGCCAAAAGCCAGAACCGAGGCAGCAAAAGAGACTGCTGATTTGGTTACTGACCTGATTTTAAAATCACAGGAACTATTAAAAGATCATCCGGTAAACCTCAAGCGTAAAGCTACCGGGAAAGATCCGGGTAACTCTGTATGGCCATGGTCGCCGGGTTATAAACCGGCCATGCCAACATTAAAAGAAATGTTTGGTATTGAAAATTCTGCGGTAATTTCAGCTGTCGATCTGATTCATGGAATTGGAGTGTATGCCGGAATGAAAGTGATTCATGTGGAAGGCGCAACCGGTTTATACGATACCAACTACGAAGGAAAAGCACAGGCTGCAATTGAAGCGCTAAAAGAAAACGATTTTGTGTATTTGCACATCGAAGCCAGCGATGAAGCCGGCCACGAAGGTGATGTGGAACTGAAAACAAAAACAATCGAGTACCTCGATGAGCGCGTGGTAAAATACATTTTGGAAGAAACGGCAAAAATGGACGAAGAGGTGGCAATTGCTATTTTGCCCGATCATCCAACGCCATGTGCACTAAAAACACATACCCGCGATGCCGTGCCGTTTGCCATTTACAAACCGGGTGCTGAAGCCGATGCGGTGGAAGTTTACGATGAATTCGATCCGCGCAATGGCGTTTTTGGAACTTTAAAAGGTGATGAATTTATTCGGGCTTTTTTGAAATAGATGCCCACCTTCGTTGCTTACAAAAGGTGTTAAATTTCTGATATATGTCATGTTTTTGTGATGTCAGGAATAAAACCTTAAAAGCAAATCTATATTTTTGTGCACAGAAATGAAACGAGCTTATAAAACGATTTTCCACGTAGGTCGATAGTTTTGAGCGAGTTCCATCGAATACCCCTAAAGTTTTAATTGAAATGAGATGAAATATTATAGTACAAATAAAAATACGCCTGATGTTTCTTTAAAAGAAGCAGTTGTAAAAGGATTGGCAGCAGATAACGGATTGTTTATGCCCGAGCGAATTGAAAAGTTCGAACCTGCTTTTTTTGATGAAATTCAAAACCTGTCGTTTCAGGAAATTGCCTTTGAAGTGGCAAAGAAATTCTTTGGCGAAGATATTGAAGAGACAAAATTAAAGGAGATCGTTTTTGATACGCTGCAATTTGATTGTCCGGTTGTAAAAGTTACCGATTCTATTTATTCCCTGGAACTGTTTCACGGCCCAACACTGGCATTTAAAGACGTTGGCGCGCGTTTTATGGCGCGTTTACTGAATCATTTTTTGGGTAAACAAGAGAAGCTGGTAAACGTTTTGGTGGCCACATCGGGCGATACCGGAAGTGCTGTTGCCAATGGTTTCCTGGGCGTTGACGGCATTCATGTTTATGTACTTTATCCGAAAGGAAAAGTAAGCAATATTCAGGAGTCGCAGTTTACAACACTGGGGCAAAATATTACGGCATTGGAGATCGAAGGTACTTTCGACGATTGTCAGCATTTGGTAAAAACGGCTTTCCTCGATGAAGAGCTGAATAAAAAGCTGGTGTTAACATCGGCTAACTCTATAAATGTAGCGCGTTTTCTTCCGCAGGCATTTTATTATTTTAATGCTTATGCCCGCCTGAAAGAAGCAGGAAAACTAGATGATAAACAATTGGTTGTTTCAGTACCCAGCGGAAACTTTGGAAACCTTACCGCAGGGTTGATTGCGGCAGAAATGGGATTGCCGGTAAAACAATTTATTGCAGCTAATAACGAAAACGATGTGGTTTTTGAATACCTCAATAGTGGGGAGTATAAACCTCGCCCGTCGGTTGAGACCATTGCCAATGCCATGGACGTTGGCGCACCTAGCAATTTTGCACGTATTCTCGATTTGTACAAAAACGAACATGCGGTAGTTGCCCAAAAAATTAAAGGTTACCGCTATTCTGATGAAGAAATCAGAGAAGTGATTTTAAAGGTTTACAACGAACTGAACTATTTATGCGATCCGCATGGAGCATGTGGTTATCAGTCGTTAAGCGAATATTTGTCGGGGAATGAAATTGGCGTTTTTTTAGAAACAGCACATCCTGCAAAGTTCACTGAAACAGTGGAAAATGTTATTGGAAAAGGCAAAGTTGAATTGCCTGAAAAGCTTGCCGCTTTTATGCAAGGCGAGAAACAAAGTGAGCAAATGGCCAGTGAATATGCTGGTTTTAAAAATTATCTTATAAATCAGCCAAACTGAAAAAAGATATGCTGTTGAACAGTTGACTGATTTTTGTGTTTTAGTTGATAATGATAAATTTAATGGTAAATTTATTTAGTTTTGAGTGTTACTTTTATCGCCGAAATGTAATATTATTATAGAGTGTATCATTATTCAAAAGGATTAATGTTAACAATATCAATATATGAGACAACTAAAAATTACCAAACAGGTTACTAACCGCGACACCCTCTCGCTGGATAAGTACCTGCACGAAATTGGGAAGGTAGAGTTGTTGTCTGCGGAGAAAGAAGTGGAGTTGGCCAAACGCATAAAAAAAGGTGACCGCGAAGCTTTGGAAACGCTGATAAAAGCAAACCTTAGGTTTGTTGTTTCCGTTTCGAAACAATACCAAAATCAGGGGCTCAGTCTACCGGATTTAATTAATGAAGGAAATTTAGGATTGATAAAAGCTGCGGAACGTTTTGATGAAACCCGCGGTTTTAAATTTATATCGTACGCCGTTTGGTGGATTCGCCAATCGATACTTCAGGCTTTGGCCGAACAATCGAGAATTGTTCGTTTGCCTTTGAACAAAATTGGCTCGATAAATAAAATCAACAAAGCATTTAATAAGTTAGAGCAGGAATTCCAGCGTGAACCTACCGTTGACGAAGTTGCAGAATTAATGGAATCAAAACCGGATTTGATTGAGGATTCTATGAATTTTTCAAATACACATGTATCAATGGATGCCCCTCTTCGTGAAGAGGAAGCGAATAATTTGTATGATGTGATGCTAAACGAAGATTCACCGGATCCCGACGGAGAGCTGATGGATAATTCACTTCGTAAAGAGATTGAACGATCATTGTCTACTCTGGGAGAACGTGAGGCGGAAATTCTACGGTATTATTTTGGTTTAAAAGGATATCAACCGCATACCCTGGAAGAAATTGGCGATGTTTTTGGATTAACTCGTGAGCGTGTACGTCAGATAAAAGAAAAAGCAATAAAAAAACTAAAAAATCAATACCGAAACAGGTTACTAAAATCATACCTGGGTAAATAAACTAATCTTATGAGAGCTTTGATAGCACCCTCCATTCTATCTGCTGACTTTAACAATCTCGGAAAAGATATCGAAATGATCAATCAAAGTGAAGCTGATTATATTCATTTTGATGTAATGGACGGTGTGTTTGTTCCGAATATATCATTCGGAATTCCGGTAATAAAACATGTAAATAAAATTGCTGAAAAACCGCTCGATGTGCATTTGATGATCGTTGATCCGGATAAATTCATCGAGCCTTTTGTTGACGCCGGCGCATCAATTATCACGGTGCATTACGAGGCTTGTCGTCATTTGCATCGTACGGTTCAGCTAATAAAATCGTTTGGTATAAAGGCAAGCGTGTGTTTAAATCCTCATACGCCGGTAGCTGTTTTAGAGGATATTATCGGCGATTTGGATATGGTGCTGCTAATGTCGGTAAATCCGGGTTTTGGTGGCCAGGAATTCATTGAAAATACTTACAAGAAAGTGGCTCAGTTGCGTGAAATGATCGATAACAGAAACAGTGATTGTAAGATTGAAATTGATGGTGGAGTAAACTACGAAACGGGTAAAAAGTTGCTCGATAAAGGAGCCGATGTACTTGTGGCCGGAAGTTTTGTTTTTAGTGCCGGGAATCCAAAGGAAATTATCTCAGGATTAAAATCATTGTGATGAAGGTACCGCGTTGTCGTGGCACTCTTCAATATTCTTTTCAATAACCTTTTGTGGTAAATCCCGCAATGCGCAATCGCCTGCAGCGCAGTCGGAGCAGTTATGTACCATGGTTATTTTGTCCTTTTTTAAATCGGTTGTTTTAGCCTTTTTAGCCGGTTTAAAAAAACGACGGTACAATTTAAAACCTGCCCAAAAAAAGGCAGCAGCAACAATCAGGTATGTCAGAATTTCCTGGATCATTTTATATGAATAACATGCCTATATTATACGTTACAAACGCGGCTATCCATGCCAGCGCCGTGGTGTAAAATACCGAAAACGCGGCCCATTTCCACGAGCCCGATTCGTTTTTAATGCTTGCCACAACACCAATACACGGGAAATAGAGCAGAATAAAGATAATAAATGCCAGCGCAGCAGGTGTGGTAAATACCTCCTGTCCTTTATGCTTGCCTAACTGGTGAACTTCGTTTTGTAATTTTTGCTGCAGGTTGATGGTTGTTTCGTTATCCTGCGACTGGTAAAGCACCCCCATGGTACTCACCACAATTTCTTTTGCCGGCAGACCGGCTACCACGGCAATACTCATTTTCCAATCGAAACCCAGCGGATTCATAATCGGCTGAATGAGTTTTCCTGTTCGTCCAAGGTAGGAGTTGATCAACCGGTCGGATTCCATGGAATGGTTCACCTCCGCAATGCGTTCTTCTTTTTGTATTTCGGGTATTTCCGAGCTTGTTATCTGCTCAATTTGTTGTTCAAAACCGGCAGTATTCTCCGTTTTTCGCGGGAAATATTCCAGCGCCCAAATTATAATAACACCCAACAAAATAATGGTCCCGATCTTTTTCAGGTAATGTTGCGTTTTGTCCCACATATGGTACACCACATTCCTGAAAGTAGGTAGACGGTAGGTAGGGAGCTCCATCACAAACGGTGTTTCTTTATTCTTAAAAACCGTTTTATTGAGAACCTGCGCTGTAATAAACGCAAAGAGAATTCCAACCGCGTAAATTCCGATTAATACCCAGGCCTCGTACTTCTGGAAAAAGGCTGAAATAATAAGGATATAAACCGGTAGCCGCGCACTACACGACATAAACGGAATGATAAGCATGGTAAGAATCCGGTCGCCGCGACTTCGCATGGAACGTGTTGCCAATATGGCCGGAACGTTGCATCCAAATCCCATGATCATTGGAATGAATGAACGGCCGTGCAAGCCAAAGCGGTGCATGATATTGTCCATTATAAAGGCCGCACGCGCCATATACCCCGAACCTTCGAGCAGCGATATAAAAAAGAACAGGATAAGAATGTTAGGCAAAAACACCAGAACACTTCCGGCGCCACCAATTATGCCGTCAACCAGCAGGTCGTTCAGCATTCCGTTGGGGATTATATTGCCCACAAAGTTGCCCAATGCCACTACGCCCGCATCAATCCAATCCATTGGGTAAGCTCCCAGCCTAAAGGTAGTCCAGAAGATAAAGAACAGCAGTGCGGTAAATATTGGAAATCCAAGGTAGCGGTTCGTTAGTACGCTATCTATTTTCTCCGATTGGGTTTTCTTTTCTTTGTGTTTGTTGCTGTACGTTTCGCGTAAAGCACCGGTTATAAAACTGTACTTGGCATTGGCAATAACCGTTTCGCTATCGTCATTTTCAAGCAGTTCTATTTTCTTTATTTCTTTTAGAGTAACTTCCTGTATTTCGTCGAAATTGGAGTATTTCGAAAGCAGCTCGATTACCTGGTTGTCTTTTTCGAGTAGTTTAATGGCCAGAAAACGCGACGAAATCTTATCGGTGATCGGTTTATCTTCTTTTATTTTCTGACGAATGGTGCGGATCGACTTTTCAAGCTCTTTTCCATAATTGATATGGATATGGCGCGAAAAGTTGTCGCGGCCCTCAAAAACTTCGATCACTTTTTCAATTAAGTTATCCAATCCAAGTCCTTTCGAGCTAACAGTAGGGATGAGTGGAATTCCAACCAGTTTCGATAATTCTTCCTTGTCCAGTTTTAGCTTGTTCTTTTCCAGCTCGTCGAACATATTCAGGGCCATTATAACCCTTAAATCCATGTCGATTAATTGTGTGGTAAGAAACAGGCTTCGCTCCAGGTTGGTCGAATCCAGAACGTTAATTACAATATCGGGAGTTTGTTCGTAAATAAACTTCCTTACAAATATTTCTTCTTTTGAATAGGCCGTTAAGCTGTAAGTACCGGGCAGGTCGTAAAAGTTGAAGGTATAATCGCCGCTTTTAAAAGTGGCTTTGTGAACATCAACCGTAACACCACTGTAGTTTCCAACTTTTTCTTTCGAACCGGAGATAAAATTAAACAGCGTGGTTTTTCCGCAGTTGGGGTTACCTACCAATGCGATATTGATTGTTTTTGTACGCGCCGAGTGGTCGATAAGATCGATATTCCGATCGATTGTGCCCTCGTATGTATCGGTAGATGTTTTTTTGAACTCGGAGGCAGGAATAACCTCAATCTGATCGGCTTCCGATTTCCGCAGCGTAATATTATAGTTCAGAATTTTGTATTCACTGGGACCTTTAAATGGTGAATCTTTTATGGCCCGAACTTCGTTGCCACGAATAAATCCCATTTCAGTAATCCTCTTCCGAAACGAACCATGACCTAAAACTTTGGTGATAACCACCGGCTCATTATTTCTTGCTTCGCTTAATTTCACTCTCCCCCTGCTTTCTGTATTTAAATTAAATAAAAATAAGCCTACAAATATATTTAAATTCCCATGATAAAAAATAAAATATATTTGTTCTTTACATAGTTACAACAAGTCACTATTTTTGTTCGAACGAAGGAGGTAAAATGGAGGAAGACAAATTTTATAATAATATTCAGAAAGCATTGGACGATCTGCCCGATAACTTTAGTATTCTGGAAGAACAGATAGATGTTGGTATTCAGATGAAATACTTTGAGTTTGCCAAGCTGTTGAAGGATAAGGATATATCTGAAGAATGTTTTGAGGCAAGAGAAGAACTATTTGACAAGGAAGTTAACGAAGAGCGGAAGAAAGAGATACTGACAGCTATTGCGGTTTACGACGATGTGAAAGCGTACCGAACGCTTGAAAAATTTGTTAAAGAGGCTGAAGGCGACCTGAAACAATGGGGTACATTGGCATTGCAGGAGAGCAGGATGTTGATGCATAGCTCCTTACTCGATGAACAACAGGTGTTTATATCGACCGGGTTGGGTGGGAAAGGTAAGAAATTGCGGTATTATGTGGTGTTTCTTTCGATTAACGAAAACAAAATGTTAAGTGATACGCAACAAAAACTTCTTAAAGATGAGTTAATATTCGAGCTCAATAAGCAGGAAGGAGTATTCGAATCGATGGACTTTATGGAGGGGTTTTCATCCGCCTTGGTTATGTTGCCGATAACCGCCGAAATCAAAGATACATTTCAGAATGTAATCAATGAGTGCAATCAGTATGGCGGCTTTTTACGCGAAGATATGGTAATTACCAATGTTAAGATTTTGTCGCGTAGCGAGATTATACAATTAATACATCAAAAGGAAAATAACAGTAACGATGAGTTGGAAGACGAATAAGATAAATGTGGCTATTCAGGTATTGCCTGAAGCCGATGGGAAAGTAAAATACGAATTGGTAGACAAAGCAATTGAAACCATTCAGAAATCGGGATACCGATACCAGGTGTGCCCGTTTGAGACAGTGGTGGAGTGTGGATTTCATGAATTTCCGGCTTTGCTGGAAAGTATTCATGCAGCGTGTGGCGAGGCAGGAACACAACGAATGATCACCAATATGAAACTTCAGGTGAATTTTGAAAAGAATGTGACCATTGAAGATAAAATGGAAAAATACTCGTAATTATTTTGCTGTTAGGCGGTTGAATACTTAAGCAGAAAAGCAGGCAAAAATGATTTGTAATTTATTTCAATAAAATTTCTGTACAGACTTGTATTTATACAAATAAGCGTTATATTTGCACCGCTTAAAAAGCAAACACGTTCTGGACCTGTAGCTTAATTGGATAGAGCACCTGACTACGGATCAGGAGGTTAGGGGTTCGAGTCCCTTCAGGTTCACCAGAAAAAAAGGCGTTTACAAATTTGTAAACGCCTTTTGTTTTTTAGTACAACACTGTCCAACAAAATCATCCAATAAAAGCCGCCAAAAGCTACCAAATACAAAGAGACCATTTATATTCTTTAAGTTTTTGGAAGCCAAATACATTCATCCGTATTATCTTCTATTTCTCCATAAGCATTACTGGATTGTTTTGGATTTTAGTAATTATTGGTTCATTCAATGAAGCTCACAGATTATCAAAAACAATTACCTGACTGGTGCTACCGGTTGGCCAGCGGTAATTTGAACGAATCCATGTGCCGGATTTGGGCTTCGCAGAAAAGGATATTGCGAATATTAGCCTGGTACCAAATGGACTTGAAACAAAAAGCAAAATTGATTTTAAACTTTTTTCTGGTTTTTGTTGGTGGGGTAGTACTTCTTGCGTTCAGCACAGGAACATTGATAAAGGGATAAACAAAAAATCAAAGGTTTCGTAACTTTATTAGCTTACCTTTAATTTGTTAAAACAAGCTTGATTTGAAATTATACATTAAAAATATGGTTTGTATTCGCTGCCAAATGGTGGTGAAAACCGAACTCGAGAAACTTGGTCTGCAATATGTTAATGTCAGGATTGGAGAAGCCGATATAATCGGAAATGTTCAGCCGGAACAACTGGAGCAGTTAAAAGCAGATTTGAAAAAAGCCGGATTGGTTTTAATGGACAATAAAAAAAGTGTACTAGTTGAGAAGATAAAAAGTGCCATTATCGAATTGGTTCACTATACCGAAGATCAAATCAAGGTAAATCTTTCGGACTACCTCAGCGAGAAACTCAATTACGATTATACTTACCTTGCCAACCTTTTTTCGGAAGTGAAAGGCATTACCATTGAGAAATTTTACCTGACGCACAAAATTGAAAGGGTAAAAGAACTAATTGTTTATGATGAGCTGAATCTTTCAGAAATCGCTTTCAAAATGCACTACAGTAGTGTCGCTCATCTTTCAAATCAGTTTAAAAAATACACCGGCCTCACACCTACACATTTCAAAAAGCTCAAGAATAAGCGGCGCGACACACTCGAAGATGTGTGAATGATGTAAATAATTACACGAATTGTGTAACACTTTTGGAGTTGAGCGGAAGTACCTTTAGAACGGTTATCTTATTGGAGACCGCCAACAAATGAAGAAACTTGAAAAATCTAAAATTCACATCCTCATCGAGATTATTGAGTATGTACCCAATTCGGTGGTTAGCAAAACCATTATTAAAAAAAACACCGGAAATATTAGTGTTTTGGCCATCGATAAGGGCGAATCGCTAGCCGAAAAAATTTCCCCCTTCGACACCTTTATTCAAATTATAGAAGGAACAGCTGAAATTGTTATTGATGATCAGCCAAACATTATTCAAACGGGGCAAGGTATAATTATACCGGCGCACGCATCAAATATTGTTAAAGCAAACAGTCGGTTTAAAATGATCTCAACCGTAATCAAGAGCGGGTACGAAGGAAATATATTATAGCATAAATATCTAAAAATAAATATTATGGCAAAAAGTAAAGAAGGAAAAGAACGGAAGAACGAGAAGAAGGAAGCCGTTATGAGTTTAAAAGAAAAACGGGCAGCTAAAGCAGCCAAAAAAGCCAGGAAAAGCGACTAAGGCCTAACTTGGCCAGAGTCGTATTCATCTATTTCATAAAATAGTTGAAAGAAGAGCTTAAAAACGGGTTAGCCGAAAACCGAATAGAGTAGGCATAAGCACATTAAAAAAACAGAATGATGACAACAATTGTAGCACGACATAAGGTCGGAGATTTTGACACATGGCTTAAAGGACATGAGGACAGGAAAAGGGTTTTTGCACCGGCGATTAACAGTTTCAAAACATTTAGAGATGCTAGTGACCCCAATTCGATTGTATTGGTAATTGAAGTTACGGATATGGAAAAATTGCAGGCGATCATTGACGATCCGGCAAATGCTGAACTGCAAAAAAAACATACTGTGTTAAGACCAATTACCATTTCATTGCCGGTAGATATTTAAGAATAACAAAACAGAAAGGGAAGAGGTGAATCATGGAAAACAAATTTAAAGAAGGAGAAGTGGTGCGGGCAAAAGTTAATCCAAATCAAAATCTGATAGTAAGGCGGTATCTCGACCGGATTTATTATTGTAAGATACAGGAAGATCCCGGGCATAACGACCTGGTTTATTTTGAACGTGAACTTCTTCCTCTCGAAATAAAGGATATTGGCTTATTAACCTCCTTAAACGTAATCATCCATAAATGAAGATCACTTATATTGCAACAATCCACCATTTCATGTAGTAAATCTTTTAAGTTCCTGAAGAATACTCCATGGAGTCAATTACATCTATCAATTCTTTTTTTGTTTTGCCGAGTTTGATTGAAATCATTTCTAATAATTCCTCTCTTGAGAATCTTCCCCAAATCAAATCGGTGGTGGTTAGTTCAGGAAACCTGATTCTAAGTTGTTCCTTTATTCTTCCCCATTCATTCATATCAAATTTTGTTTCCATGATTATATCCTTTTTTTGATGATTTCTGATTAAAAAGAATTTGAAGAAGTACTATCAATCCTGCTGCAAGAAGAAGTAGGTCAAAATAGCGGAATGAGTAGAATCCAAATGCTATGATGGCCCATAGAAGTGCAAGTAGTCCCGCGATAGTGAAAAGTGAATTTTTCATGGTATTTATTTTTCATAAAACCTTAATTAAGGTTCTAATATTTAAATTAAAGTTACACTAAACGGGGTCAGAAAGCGTTACACAATTCTGTTTAAGAATTACATCATTCACACATTCATGAGGTATGGCTAATTCTGAAAATAATTGTTTATCATTTCATATAATTTGGCCCGGTTAATCGGTTTTGAAATGGAATCGTCACAGCCGGCTTCAATTCACTTTCCTCTGTCGGCCTTTAATGAAAACGCTGTTTTTATTCAAGAAATTCCTAACTTAACAAAAATATTTTGGGATTTTTCGAAGAGAGGCCAAACCGATAACTATACTCATTTATGTTTTTAATTGTCAGTAATTAAGCTGGTTATGAAAAATATTCGAATCCCTTCCGGGTGAAGAATTATCGGCAAGCTACCTCGAGGAATCTACAGTACTCCTGAAAAAGGATGGGGGCCGCATGATGTATCCCAAACAAGTAAATTCACAATTTTTATCCTTAAAAGATGAATAAAAACTAAGAAAATTGTATTATTAACATATTGAATTTGAAAGAGTCTAACTACTCAAGTCTAATAATCTGGAAATCTATACTAAGAAATGAAAATATGTATCGACTGCGATGATGCAGCAGTAAACCTGAAAAAAGTACTTTTCGAGCATCTAAAAAATAAAGGTGTCGATATCACCGATTTGAATTATTCGGAAGGCAAAGAAAATGCCATGTATCCTGAGATTGGTTTTAACCTGGCAAAAGAAGTTGCTGCCGGAAATTACGACCGCGGGATTAGCATTTGTGGAACCGGATTGGGCATGGCTATGATTGCCAATAAAGTAGAAGGCGTATTCGCCGGAACATGCCACGATGTTTTTTCAGCCGAAAGATTGCGTAAAAGTAACGATGCCCAGATTATTACAATGGGTGAAAGGGTGATCGGCCCTGAACTGGCTAAAACCATAATCGATGCATGGCTGGTTTCTGAGTTTGCCGGTGGAGGTTCAACGCCCAAAGTGGCACAAATGCGCGAGCTGGAAAAAAAATCATTTCATCCAAAAGTGTAGTAAAAACAAAAGCTTAAACACTGCTAAACTATTCTCCCTTCACAGAGTCTAATGCCGAAGCAGAGGGATGAGGAAAGAATTTGGAAAGCTCAATCAACATGAATTAATCAATCAAAAATAATATCGTCATGCAAAAGTTTATCAACGACCCGTCAAAAGTAGTGGACGAAATGCTGGAAGCGTATGTGAAAGTGCATTCCGATTTGGTTCGACCAACCGGGAACGACCGGGTAATTAAATACAAAGATGCACCCATTGAAGGCAAAGTAGGAATTGTTACCGGAGGAGGATCGGGGCACAAACCTGCATTTATTGGTTATGTGGGGCGAAATATGGTTGATGCCGTTGCCTGTGGTGAAATATTTTCGTCGCCTCCTGCACAAATGTTTTATGATGCCATTAAAGCTGCTGATGGAGGAAAAGGAGTAGCGCTGTTATATGGGAATTATGCCGGCGATAATATGAATGTGGCCATGGCTATGGATGAAGCTGAGGACGATGATATTGAGGTTAAAAAAGTAGTCGCCAACGATGATGTACCATCGGCTCCGAAAGGTCAGGAAGCAAAGCGCAGAGGTGTAGCCGGCGAAATTCTGATGTGGAAAGTTGGTGGAGCAAAAGCAGCAATGGGAGCTTCATTGGATGAAGTGATCGCAGTTGCACAAAAAGCAATTGATAATACCAGAAGCATGGGAATAGGATTAGCACCATGTGCCATTCCCGAAGTGGGACACCCCAATTTTAAGATTGAAGAAGGGACAATGGAAGTAGGTATTGGGCATCATGGCGAACCGGGTATCGAAGTTTGTAAATTGGAACCTTCAGCAAAAATAGCACAGCGTTTTTGCGATGTAATCCTACCCGATCTTCCTTTTAACAGTGGCGATGAAGTTGTTGTTTTAATTTCAGGTTTGGGTTCAACTCCGGTAATGGAGCAGTACATTGTTTTTAACGATGTTGAAAAAATATTGGCAGAAAAGGGAATAAAAATATATCTGTCATACGTGGGCAACTATTTTACATCGCTTGAAATGGCCGGTGTTACCTGTACATTAATGAAACTGGATGACGAGCTGAAGGAATGTATGGATTATGAATGCGACTCGGTTGGCATGCGTCAGTTCCAACGATAAAATTGGCAAAAATGAAAACATTCACGAATAAAGAGGGCGCCCTGATCATTGAAAAAATGATTTTGGTGATCAATGAGAACAAGCAATACCTCAGCGACATCGATGGTCTGATAGGCGATGGAGACCATGGTATCAACATGAACAAAGGATTTCAGATGTGTAAAGAGGAACTGGATAATAATCCAGGTGATTTGGCGCATGCTGCAAAAACCCTTTCAAAAATATTAATGATGAAAATCGGAGGTTCTATGGGGCCGCTTTACGGAAAACTGTATCGTGGTTTTGCCAAAGAACTCACCGGGAAAGAACAAATCGGTATCCAGGAAATGGGTGCAGCTTTGGAGGGAATGTTAAGCTCAATTCAGAGCATATCGCCGGCTAAGCCAGGTGATAAAACATTGATGGATACGCTGGTACCTGCTGTTGAAGCCTACAAAAAAGCTCAGGCAGAGGGAAAAGCATTCGACACGGCATTGGATGAAATGAAAGCGGCAGCCATTGTTGGACGCGATTCAACCAAGGATATGCTTGCTCAACTGGGGCGTGCCAGTCGTTTGGGAGAGCGCTCACGTGGCGTGTTGGATGCCGGTGCAACTTCGTGCTGTTTGCTGCTCGAAACACTGGCCGATACCACAAAAGAATTATTGAAATAGCGAATAATCAGTACAATCAAATAGAAGATCGTGTCAGAAATATTCTGGAAAAGCGATGGTTCAACTGGGAAGAGAAAAAGGGGAAAAAATAGAAGTTGAGGTTGGAGATAATAATTATCCCTGCTGGTGTAGGGCATAAAAACCAGGGAAGTAATAAGCTTGGGGTGGTAGGAGCATATCCTCGGGGAAGTCAGGTAGATGTGATGCGTGGAGATGCAAAAGAAAGGGATGAAGCAATTAAAAATATTGCTGGAGTGCTATTCTGATTTGGATCCTTTCTTGGGGAAAATGGAGGTTAGTGAGCGATCTGGAAGTAAACAATAGGCGTTAATCGCCTGAAAAATTAAACCGATAAACATTATGATATGCTGTTAATCATCTTATTACTAGTTAGTGTTTTATTTATAGTTATCTCAACAACTAAATTCAAATTGCATCCTTTTATTGCTTTGTTATTGGCGGCTATAGGATTCGGATTGTTTTCAGGTATGCCTTTGCCAGAGATTGTTAAATCGGTAAATAACGGGTTTGGAACGACCATCGGGTACATTGGAATTGTAATTGTAGCCGGCTGCATAATTGGTACTTTTCTGGAAGAATCTGGCGGTGCATATATTATGGCACAGAAACTAATGAAACTGGTGGGCGAGAAACATGTTCCGCTGGCGATGGTAATTCTTGGTTATTTTGTTTCCATCCCTGTTTATGCCGATTCGGGCTTTGTAGTATTATCGCCATTAAACAAAGCACTTTCGAAAAAAGCAAAAATTTCGTTGGCAGGTCCTGCAATTGCTCTCGGACTTGGCCTTACTATAACTCATTGCCTGATACCTCCAACGCCCGGGCCAATTGCAGCAGCAGGGATTTTAGAGGCCGATATCGGATTGGTAATTATTGTAGGAGGTGTGGTTAGTTTATTTGCCGTTATTGCTGCCTGGATATTTGCAACCAAATTTGCGTCAAAAGTGTTTATCGACCCCAATCCTGATAAAAGTGAAGAGGAAATAATTGAACAAGTAAAAGAAGCTCCATCTGCGGTTAAGGCTTTTATTCCGATTGTAATACCGCTATTATTAATTGTTTTGAAGTCTCTGTCTGATTTTCCAACCAATCCTCTCGGAACAGGATTTATTAAGACCTTATTTGGTTTTATAGGAGAGCCGGTAATCGCTTTAATAATTGGGGTATTTTTTGCTTTTCAGTTACCAAAAAAGTTCGAGCGTTCTATGCTTTCAACAACAGGTTGGGTGGGCAAAGCCTTGTTGTCTTCTGCCGTAATAATACTTATTACAGGAGCAGGGGGAGCATTCGGAATGGTTTTACGAAACTCGGGAATAGCCGATATTTTGGGCAGTTCATTATCTGAGATTAACCTTAGTATATGGTTGCCGTTTATAATAGCGGCCTCGTTAAAAAGTGCTCAGGGATCATCAACAGTTGCCGTTATTACAACTGCATCAATTATGGCTCCTCTTATGCTTATTTTAGGATTTGATTCGCCATTGGAAAAAGCCCTTGTAATTTCAGCAATTGGTGCAGGTTCAATGGTAGTATCGCAATTAAACGACAGTTTTTTTTGGGTGGTGACACAATTTTCGAATATGAACGTTAAAACCGGATTAAAACTACATACCTTAGGAACCCTGGTGTGTGGATCTACTTCGATGCTCGTGGTTTGGATGATTCATTTATTGTTTTGTTAGCAAGTTAAAAATCATATAAAATGAAAAAGAAAGTTATACTTAATATTGAATCGGTTTATACCGCAAATGCTTTTCAAATTGGTTCAGATTTTTTTGTTGGTGCAGGTTCGGAAACTTTACCCGAGGTTTATCTCTATAATATTGCTACAGGCGAATCAAGCCTCGTTAATGGTTGTCCGGGTGGGGTAATGAGTTTTATTCCAGTGCCCGAAAACTCCGATCTTTTCTTTTCCATAATGGGATTATTTCCTCCTTTTATTGGAGCCGAAGCCGGTGTTTTTATGCATCGCAAATCGGGTAACGAATGGACTACAGAAAAGGCTTTTGATTTACCTTTTGCACACCGCTGTGAAATTCTTAACCGCAACGGGAAAAATTACCTTTTCGCTGCTTCGGTTAGCAAATACAAAGAAAATCCTGCTGACTGGTCAAAGCCCGGAGAAATGCATTTATTTCGTTTGGAAGATAATTTTCAATTGCCCTTACAATCAGAGCTTATTGACAATAGCCTGACGAGAAATCACGGTATGTTGCGTACAAAAATTAACGGACTAGAAACCCTGTGTATTTCGGGAGCTGAAGGGATTTTTTACTTCGAACAAGAAGCGGACGATAAATGGATTAAAAAGCCTTTGTTTGATAAAGAAGTAAGTGAATTTTGTTTCATTGATCTAGATGGAGACGGACAGGAAGAACTGGTATGTATAGAACCTTTTCACGGGCAAACATTAAATGTTTACAAAAAGACCGCAAACACCTGGGAATTGAAATACACCAACTCGCTTTCTTTTGGACATGGGTTAAGTTGTGGTTTTGTAAATGGTAAGCCAATTATTATGGTAGGAAACCGAAGAGGATCTTTTACGCTCGATCAATTTAAAGTCGTAGATTTAGCTAAGGGAGAGTTCATCCGCGAGGTTCTTGAAGAGGATGCCGGTCCTACACAAACACAAGTTTTCTCTGATGGAAAAACAGATTATATTTTAAGTGCAAATCAGAAAAAGAACGAGGTTGCATTATATTTTTAAAATAATATAGCTTGTCATTTCGATGGTGGTACGATGAGAAATCGCTTATAAATGAACAGATCTCCAAGTCGTACCACCATCGAAATGACAAATATTATTTCTTTTTCACTTCTACATGTGCAAGTTTCTCCCAATACTGGATAATTCCACCGTGATCATCTTCCTGTTTTCCGTCTGCTTTTAAAGCTTTCATAAATTCCATAACCTGCGTAGTTAATGGAATGGGCGCATCAATTTCGAGTGCAGTATCCCGAACATTTAGAAGATCTTTTGTATGCATTCGGATGGGGCCGCCTGGTTTAAAATTACGATCAAGAATTAATGGAATTTTGGCATCCAATACAGTGCTGCCAGCCAAACCTCCACGAATTGCTTGAAATACTTTTTCAGCATCTACTCCCGCTTTTTCAGCAAAAACCATGGCTTCCGACATCGCTGCTAAATGTAGTGCGACCATAATCTGGTTGGCAAGTTTACAAATATTTCCACTTCCAATTTCTCCAATCAGAATTGCCGAAGCTCCCATCGATAAAAGGATTTCTTTTACTGATTCAAATACCTCTTCTTTTCCACCAGCCATAATTGACAAGGTGCCGTCTATTGCTTTGGGCTCTCCGCCACTAACGGGGGCATCAATCATTTCAACTCCCTTTTCGGCTGCAATTGCCGAAATTTTTGTTGCAGTAATCGGCGAAATGGAACTCATGTCAATAATGACAGAACCCGGTTTAGCTCCTTCCAGAACACCATTTGCCCCGGCAATTACTGTTTCTACCTGGGGTGAGTTTGGAAGCATGGTGATTATTATTTCGCAGCTCTCACCAATGTGGCAAGGTGAGTTGCCTTGTTCGGCCCCACGCGAAACTACTTCATTTACTGAATCCTGGTTGATGTCAAAGACCATTAATGAATAACCGGCCTTAATAAGATTTAGACTCATTGGTTTACCCATTACTCCAAGGCCAATAAATCCGATTTTCGTTTTTGTGTTATACATATTTTTGTTGATTGATTAACGTAAAAACCTATTGGACAAATTTTTCTATAAACTTAAGAGATACTTTTTACAATTAAAATTAATAGTTATGATAATTTTATGTGCTGTTGAACTATTTAATTTTAAAAGGAAAAATCTATATACTTTCCCGATTAATAGAATTATATAACTAAACTTTTATCCTTAATGTCTTTTCTTTTTTTACTGATGCAACAAGGACATAAACCAATAGCGAACCTCCAATTCCAAAGATATTGGCATCCAGTTCCAGCGGAAGTTTTAATCCCGACAGGATAAGAAACAACGTTAATGAGCCTCCGGTAAGCATGGATAACAGTGCTGCAACTTTATTCGGATTTTTAGAAAATAAAGCGGCCAGCACCGGGATGATCATTCCTGAAACCATAAACGAGTAGGAGTGGAGCATTAGATCCAGAACGCTGGTCATTTTTAAAGCCAGCAACAAGGCGATTGATCCAATTATTAAGGTTAACAACTGCGAAAGAAGTAAGCTTCTTCTTCCATTGTGCAGGCGAAATACATCCGTTAACAAGTTGCCCGATGCAGCCATTAAACAGCTGTCGGCAGTTGACATGATAGCCGAAAAGTAGGCCGACAATACAATTCCCAGAAAACCTACCGGAAGTATTGTCTTCAGCAATACCGGAAGTCCCATTTCTGCATCGAGGTTCGCAGCGTTGTAGCCTGGTAGCAAATGATTCTCCATTGCCACACGTGCAAACATGCCTAAAACGACTCCGATAAATGCCATTAACGGGTATTCAAACAGTCCGGCAATAAACCAGCCGCGTTGTGCCGTTTGTGTATTTTTTGCTGCGTAAATTCGCTGATAGAGTGTCATCCCGATAAACCATATTGGGATAATGGTAAACATCCAGTTAACAATTTGCTGCCAGCTTACATTGCGCAGCGATAAAAACTCTGCCGGTAGTGTTGCTGCAATGGCTTCGTAGCCTCCAATACTGGTATATGCGAAAGGCAGGCCAACAAATATCAGCCCGGCCATAAGAATGATCCATTGGATAGTATCGGTGTAAATAACCGCTTTTAAACCACCCAGAACGGTGTAAACAATGGCGATTGTTCCCATTATTAACAAGGCGTTGTCGATGCTAAGCTCGTCGAAAGTAGAAGATGCCAGTTTGGCGCCTGCCAGAATTTGCGAACTGGTAAATCCCAAGTATCCGATAGCCGAAATTAATCCGGCAATGAGGGCTACTCTTTTATCGAAAACATGCTCGAGGAACTGCGGAAAAGACAGAAATCCTTTCCGGCGTGCCAGCCCCGAAACTTTTGGAATGAGCAAAACACCGCTAAGCCAGGCACCAAGCAACCCGGTAAACAGTAGCCAGCTGCCCGATAAACCCATGGTAAATCCCAGGCCGCCCAGACCGATGGAAAAACCTCCGCCAACATCGGTAGCTACCACCGATAAGCCAATGTGAATACTACTGAGTTTACGTCCTCCAACAAAATAGTCGTCTGTATTTTTGTTCTTGCGCAGAAAATAAACACCTACACCAAGCATTGACGTAAGGTAAACGCAAAAAATAGAGAGATCAATCCACCCCATTATTTAATATCAACATTTAGTTTGAGGTAAGAGGATTGATCAACGCGTTTCACAAAACCTTTGTTAATAAGGGAATAAATTAACTCCTGGCCTTTTCTGGCCGATAGTTTAAGGTCTTTGATGATGTCGCCATAAACGCATTTTTCTTTTTCTTCTAAAAGTTTTAAAATGTCTTTTTCAAATTGATTACTGATTTTCTGAATGTCAATTGTTTCTCTACTCATAAATTTTTTTAACTCATTTTTCGTTCTGATCTTCCTTTTCCGTCAATTCGTTGAATCTGCTACAGTTTTTCCAGCCTTTCATTCCCCGGTTACAAAACACGTTTCTAAAAAGTGGCAAAGGCATATCCTTTGCTTTCTCCTCTCCTTTATAGAGGGGGCAGGTTTTGGCAAAATGACATCGGTATCCCAGGTTCATATCAGATATGTTTATATAGTATGTTTAAACTTTCAATTTTTCCGGCAATGTGCGTGTTCTTTATCAATGTTCCCGAATAACAATAATCCATCTTCAGAAAGGTTTTTGTCATTCCTATCGAATTTAGCCGGGCCATTGTGTACAAGGTTGTAATTCCCTGTTCTTTCATCGACTTCTCGAGTGCACTTAATAACAGCACCGACAGGTTTTTACCACGCTGATCGGGTAGGGTGGCAAAGTCGGTCATTTCGGCATTTTTGCCTTCTTCGTCAACTTCGGCCGATGCCAGAGCTACCAGTTTCCCTTTCGATTCAGCTCCGAAATACTGCGTTCCATCCTGAAATGTTTTTAGCACGTACTCCGGATTATTGATCGGAAATGGATAAGTTACAAAAACTTCGCGATATATGTCTGTTATTTGCTCATAGTCTTCTTTTTCGAGTTTGCGCACTGTTACATTCGAATAGTCTGTACCATTTGGCGTAATCGAATCCTGCACCTTTAGCATCTGGCTAAGGTTGTTTAGCTTTTCTGTTTCAATATCTAAAAGCCTGTCGGAATTTAAAAACTTCGAAACAAAAAATGCGGCAATGCTGTCGTTGTAAAACGCCGGTATTTGCGCCTCGGCTAAAAAACCGTTGGATAGAAATACCGGGGCGGCATGCACCGGTATTTTACAAACTATTTTACTGTACTTGTTTTCTCTTGCAAGCGTATTAATTTCCTCCATAATTTCCGACGGGCTATCCCTGCTTCCCAATTTCATCAGGTAGACACGATCGTTTAATTGCCCGTGCTGAATTATGCTTCCTTTGCCTATTTTTTCAATTTTATCCTGCATCTTCTTCCCTTCTTATCATTCGTTCGTTGTCTTCGGGTATCAACGATATCGCATCGTCGGTATCCGATAATAATTTTTCAATTCCAATTGCATCTTCTTCTGCTCCCTCTTCAATTTTTAAGTCGAGGTTGCATTTCTCACAGTCCCGGTCGCACAATTTTGGTTCGTATGAGTCGGGTTCTTTATAGGTTGTTATTACTCCTTCGTAGTTGCGCAACACCACCTTGTTGGTCGACCATGAAATAATATAATTGGGCATTACCGGAATTTTACCTCCGCCGCCGGGTGCGTCAACCACGTAAGTTGGGCGGGCAAAACCACTGGTGTGCCCGATAAGGCTCTCCATAATTTCAATACCCTTACCAATTGGTGTCCTGAAATGTGAAAGTCCTTCAGATAGATCGCACTGATAGAGATAATAAGGTCGTACCCGGTTTTCTACCAGCTTGTGGAGCAGCGATTTCATAATCCGTGGACAGTCGTTTACATCGGCTAACAGCACCGACTGGTTACCCAGCGGAAATCCGCCGTCGGCAAGTTTTGCCAATGCTTCTTTTGATGAGGCCGTAATTTCTTTGGGGTGATTAAAATGAGTATTGATCCAAAGTGGTTGGTACTTTTTTAAAATAGAAACCAGCTTATCGGTAATCCGGTAAGGAAGTACCACCGGCATTCGTGTACCAATTCTTACAATCTCAACATGTGGTATTTTTGTGATTTCCGACAAAAGCCAGTCGATTTTATCGTCGGGCAACATAAACGGGTCGCCTCCCGATAACAAAACATCGCGTACATGCGGGGTGTTGGCAATATAGTCGAGCCCCTTTTGCAGTTGCTCTTTGGATGGAACATAGTCGATATCGCCAACTTTACGTTTGCGGGTGCAGTGGCGGCAATACATCGAACAAATATTACTCACATGAAATAGTACGCGGTCGGGATAACGATGCGTTATTCCTTCAACCGGGCTGTCACTGTCCTCCGAGAGCGGGTCTGCCAGCTCTGATTTTAAAGTAATAAGTTCTTCAACCTGTCCAAACGATTGTTTAAAAACCGGATCGTTTTTGAAATCTTTCCTGTTAATTAGCGATAGGTAATAAGGTGTGATAGACAAGGGGAATTTGTCGAATGTTTCTTTTAGGTTCTCCCGTTCATCCTCATCAAATTTAACGCCTAATAGTTCTTCAAACTTTTCCAGGCTTTTTATGGAGTGCCGAAGTTGCCACCTCCAGTCTTTCCATTTCGAAAGTTGCGCTTCTGTCTCAATTTTGTGTGCAATTGTCTGCTGTCTGTTATTATAAATCATACATATTTTTTTACTCAAAAGTTGTTTTTGAGTATGTTATGAACTAAAATGTTATGTCCGTTATCTGCGAATAGAATCAGTTGGGAACATACATCAGCCTAATGTTACGGATGTCGTGCTCAACGATTACTTTCTCTGCTGCGCTTAGGTTGGGTTCGGGTACGATGATGTGAAGTTTTCCGTGTCTTTCTTTGGTGAATTGCGCGAAAAAATTCCATTTTTCTGTATCGATATTATTGGTTAACTGAATTTCGTAAATGTTGGTTTCGCCGTTTTGCTCGGTGGTTATAATATCAGGAATAAAACCATTGTCCTTCGTTTGCGTTGTAATAGGAGAAGAAGGAATATAGTTTTTTAGTAACCCGGTTTGTAACGACATTTCGTATGCCTGTTCTTCCAACTGGGGAACAATTGACTTTGCTACCTGCTTTTTTGTTAAAGAAGTTATATTCATATTTGAAAATAGTTTCTATGCGAACAAAAATACAAAAAAAAGCCGGCATGCAAATTCGGGTTGCATTTAAAATCATTGTTAATAATGAATTTACATAAGTGGAATGCAACTTTCTGCAGATAATAATATATTTGTAAATTAGAAATAATTTCTATAGAAATAATACAATATGAGTAGATTAATAATTGCCTCGAACAGGTTACCTGTGATGATAAACAGAAGCGCAGACGGAATGACCATAACTCCCAGTGCAGGTGGTTTAGCAACAGGCTTAAAATCATATCACAAAGACAGCAACAGCGTATGGATAGGCTGGCCGGGCCTTATGCCCGAAACAAAAAAAGAAGAAAAGGATGTTATCGGTTTGCTGGAAACCGAACAATGCCTGCCTGTATTTTTAAACGAAGAACTAATTACCAATTATTACGACGGCTTTAGCAATGCAACGCTTTGGCCCTTGTTTCACTACTTTGCAGAGTTTACCGAGTTTAACGAATCGTATTGGGAGTCGTACTGCAAAGTGAACGAAATGTTTGCCGATACCATTATTGAAAATGCAGAAGAAGGCGACGTAGTTTGGGTACACGATTATCAATTATTGCTTTTGCCAAACATTCTTCGCGAAAGGCGCCCCGATTTAACCATCGGATTCTTTTTGCACATACCGTTTCCCTCGTACGAGTTAATACGTATATTGCCGTGGCGCGAGGAAATTGTAAATGGTTTACTGGGAGCCGATTTGATTGGTTTTCATACCTACGATTATGCCCGACACTTTATTAGTTCGGTGAAGCGTTTGTTAGGGCACGATGTTGATTTTAACCAGATAAAACTGGAAAACCGCCATGTAATGATCGACGTATTTCCGATGGGTATCGATTACGACAAGTTTGAATCGCATGCGCAGGAGGTACAAAGCAAACCTATTCAGGACCGATCGAAAGAACACCAGGATATTGATCGTTTCCTGTTAAGTATGCCAAACCGGAAATTGATTCTTTCCATCGATCGTTTGGATTATACCAAAGGTATTCCACAGCGTTTAAATGCTTTTCGCGAATTTTTGGTGAAACACCCCGATTACCGCGAAAGAGTTTCGTTGATTATGCTTACCGTTCCGTCGCGAACGGATGTGGAGCAGTACCAAAATCTGAAAAACGAGATTGATGTTTTGGTAGGTAATATTAACGGTGAATTTGGAACGCTGAACTGGAACCCGGTAATTTATTTCTATCGTTCGGTTCCGTTCCATAATCTGATTGAGTTGTACAGCTCGGCCGACGTGGCTTTACTAACACCGCTAAGAGACGGAATGAACCTGGTGGCTAAAGAGTATATTGCATCAAAAGTCAACAAAAAAGGTGTTCTTATTTTGAGTGAAATGGCAGGTGCATCGAAAGAGCTTGGAGAAGCCATTTCGGTGAACCCGAATAATATCCCCGATACGGCCGATGCAATTTACAGGGCACTCACCAAACCCGACAAAGAAATGGAGAAAGCCATAACGGCCATGCAACAGCGTATAAAACGTTACGATATTCATAAGTGGGCTTCGGAATTTATGAAAGCATTACATAAAACTATTGAAAAACGCTCGGAGCATCATGCCCGAAAAATTACAGCCCAATTAAAGAATAAGATCTTTGCGGATTATAATGATAAGCAGTCGAAAGTTTTGTTCCTGGATTACGATGGTACTTTACAACGTTTTTTTGCAAATCCGCAAGCGGCTAAACCCGATGAGGACTTGTATAAGTTGCTCGATAAACTGGCAGCCGAAAAGAATACGACGCTGACATTGGTAAGCGGGCGCGACAGAGAGACATTTGACCGCTGGTTTGGAAAAAGAAAATACAACTTAATTGCCGAACATGGAGCCTGGTTAAAAGAAAAAGGTAAAGGTTGGGTAGAACGTAAACCTGTTCATACCGAGTGGAAAGAGAGTATTTTACCGGTGCTTGAATCGTATGTCGATCGTACGCCTGGAAGTTTGATCGAAGAGAAAACCTATTCGCTGGTTTGGCACTACCGCAAAGCCGATATCGAATTAGGAGTGTTGCGTGCCCTGGAATTGGTGCACGATATTTCAAACCTGATCTTTAACCAGGATTTGGAAATACTGGAAGGGAAAAAGGTTGTTGAAATAAAAGTTTCGGGAATTAATAAGGGAACGGCAGCAACCGACTTTTTGCATGCTAATCCTGCTGATTTTGTGTTGGCAATGGGCGACGACTGGACCGATGAATTCCTATTCAAAGAGTTACCCGAAGAGGCACATACCATTAAAGTAGGTACCGAAAATTCGGCTGCAAAATATTTCGTAAGCAACTATAAGGAGGTACGAAGTTTTTTGAATGATCTTGTAAAATCATAGTTAAAAATAGCTTTGGTTAAATACTTTCTGTTAATACTAATTCAAAAATCATTAGGTTGCGTCCATGGATAATTTGAACTACTCGATAATCGGAAATTGCAAAAGTGCTGCGTTAATTTCCGACAAGGGATCGATTGACTGGTGTTGTTTACCCGATTTTAATTCGTCGTCAGTGTTTGCAAAAATACTCGACGAAAAAAAAGGTGGGAGCATGGAGTTCCTGGTAGACGACAGTTATGAGATTAAACAAACATACATCAGAACAACAAATATTGTTTCTACATTTTTTCAGAATGAAGATTCGTGTTTTGAGGTTGTTGATTTTATGCCACGCTATAAAACAAGCGAGTTCGGACATTTTACCCCACCGGATATTATTCGATATATAAAATACAAATGGGGGAAACCTAAATTTAAGGTGAGGTATAACCCAAAAGTGGAATACGCCCGTTTTAATACAAAAACGATAGCCGGGGAAGAGTATATTAAGTGTTACACCACCGAAGGAGATTACGACTCGTTGTACCTGTATACCGACCTCAATAAAGAAGATATTTTGCAGGAAAACGAAATTACCTTAACCGAAAATGCGTTTATCCTTATTTCATACGATCAGAAATTGCTGAATCAAACGCTGGAACGGCAATACCTGAAACTTCAGAAAACAAAGGTGTATTGGCTGGAATGGGCCAACAAATTAACTTCGTTTAAGAAATATAACAACGAAATTGTTAGAAGTGCGCTTGTTCTCAAGCTGTTGAGTTACGATAAATCGGGAGCTGTTTTGGCGGCTGCCACAACGTCGTTGCCCGAAACAATTGGCGAAGAGCGAAACTGGGATTATCGTTTTTGCTGGATCCGCGATGCGTCGATGGTAATAAAGGTAATGTCGAGTCTGGGGCATTTAAATACCGTTAAGCGTTTTATGAAATTCATTATCGATATTATTCCCGATAAGGATGAAAAGATTCAGATCATGTACGGCATAAATCGCGAGAAAGTGCTTGAAGAGGAGACTTTGGATCATTTAAGCGGGTATAAAAATTCGTATCCTGTTCGTATCGGAAATGCGGCTTACATTCAAAAACAGAATGACATTTACGGAATTCTGATGGATGTGATTTTCCAGCAGTTTACCGAGTTTAAGATTTCGCTTGAGGACAGTGAGTCGTTGTGGACAATCGTACGCAGTATCGTGAAAACGGTAGCTAATAACTGGACAAAACCGGATAAGGGAATTTGGGAGATTCGAACCGATGACCGGCACTTTACTTTCTCGAAGGTTCTTTGTTGGGTAGCAATCGACAGAGCTGTTAAAATTGCCCGGTTTATTCACAAAGAAAGTTATGTGGAGGAGTGGCAACCACTCGCCGACACCATAAAAGAAGATATTTTTACAAATGCATGGAACGAAGAAGTTGGCGCATTTACACAGTCGTACGGATCGAAAGATCTTGACGCGGCAACACTTCTGATGCAATCGTACGGTTTTATTGATGGTAAAGATGAGCGTTTTGTGAAAACGGTTTTAGCCACTGAAAGGGAGCTTTGCGAAGATGGATTAATGTACCGGTATAAAAACGAGGATGATTTTGGTTTGCCAAGCTCATCGTTTACGATTTGTACCTTTTGGCTCATCAATTCGTTATATGCCATTGGGCAGCGAAAAAGAGCCAAGAAATTATTCGATAGATTACTAACGTACAGCAACCACGTAGGGCTTTTTAGCGAGGATATCGATTTTAAAACCAAACGTTTACTCGGGAATTTCCCACAAGCGTATTCGCATTTGGCGTTAATCGAAACGGCTATAAACTTCTCGAAAGGGGAGACCACCGAGGATGAGCAGATCCTGGATGCGATACATTAATGGCTGGACTTGAAGCAAGTATTGTTTGGCTTCAAGTGCTTATTGCTTTAGTTGAAGTGTTTATTGCTTTAGTTAAAACTGAAATTGTTTTGGTTAAAGCTGACGTTGCTCCAGTTTAAGTGCTTGTTGCTTTAGTCGCAGCGGTCGTTGCTTTAGTTAAAGTGTTTGTTGCTTTAGTTGAAGTGTTTATTGTTTGAGGTGAAGCTCTTATTGTTTGATTTTAGTTTTAAAAAACGTAATCAGCTTGGCCCGATTTAAATTTGTTCGCCCAAATCAGACTCCAAAGTGATTAATGGCGAAGCTTCAACTTTTTCGATATCAAGAATTTTTACCAGCGTATTCAGTCCGGCTTCAACAACATCGAATTCCTCTTCGCTAAGCTGCAAAAGTTTTTCCGATAATTGTTCGTGCAACAACGATGGCATTGCGCTCAACAGATCGTCGCCCGACGAGGTAAGTGCAATATTCACAACACGTTTATCACCCGATTTGGGAAGACGGGCAAGGTAGCCTTTCTTCTCAAGGCGGTTAATAATGCCGCTCACTGTACTCGGATTCAGGTTTAGAAATTTTCGTAGTTCGCCCTGCGTAGTTTGATAATTATCTGATTCGCGCAGAAAGTTTAAACAAAGAACCTGCGGAATACTTACACCGTGTTCTTTCTGAATTTTCTTTGACTCGATGTCTACCGAGCGAACTATTTTTCGGATTTTGATTAAAATGTCTCTTGTTTCCATTCCTTCCGGTACAAAATTTTTGCTAATATATTAAGAAATAATAAGAGCAGCTATTTCGCGGAACAACGAATAAATAATTATAGATTCAAAAAATCCCGCGACTTCGTTATTTTCGCATTGTATCAGGAAATACAAAATGCCGACAGTGAAAAACCGTAAAATAATACATGTTGATATGGATGCCTTTTTTGCGTCGGTTGAGCAATTGGATCATCCCGAACTGCGCGGAAAGCCTATTGCTGTTGGGGGGACAAGTGACAGAGGAGTTGTTGCCGCGGCCAGTTACGAAGCCCGGAAGTACGGTGTGCGTTCGGCTATGTCGTCGAAAGTGGCAAAACGAAAATGTCCGAACCTGATTTTTGTAAAACATCGTTTTGAGCGATACAAAGAGATTTCGGCACAAATCCGAAGCATATTTCTGGAGTATACTGATTTGGTTGAACCGTTGTCGCTCGATGAGGCTTATCTCGATGTTACCTACGCCAAAAAAGGTTTGCCTTCTGCAACATTGATTGCCAAAGAAATTCGTCAACGCATTTTTGAGGAAACCGGGTTAACCGCATCGGCAGGTGTTTCATACAACAAATTTCTGGCTAAGGTGGCTTCCGATGTTAAAAAACCCAACGGAATGTTTGTTGTGACTCCTGATAAGGCGAAGGATTTTATTGACCAGCTGGAGATCAGAAAGTTTTTTGGAATTGGAAAAGTAACCGCCAAAAAGTTAAATGATATTGGTGTGTGGTATGGCCGCGATCTGAAAATGATCGACAGACTGGAGCTCACCCGAATGTTTGGCAAAGCAGGCAATTACTACTACGATATTTGCCGGGGTATCGATAATCGCGAGGTGCAGCCATCGCGCGAAAGAAAGTCGGTTGGTGCAGAAAACACTTTTTTGCAGGATTTGTTTTTGGAGGATGAACTGAACAACGAATTATTGATAATTGCAGAGAAGGTTTGGGGTCGGGCCGACCGATCGGGGGTAAAAGCCAAAACGGTGACCTTAAAATTTAAATACGCCGATTTTGAGCAACACACCCGAAGTAAAACGATTGAGCCTTACATTAATACAAAAGAGCGGTTTATAACCGAAAGTCTGAAACTGATGAAATCGGAAGGTGGGTTTGTAAAAGGAATCCGTTTGCTGGGGCTAACACTCTCCAATTTTTTGCACGAGCAAGAGGGTGAAATTGGTGTTCAGCTGGTTATTGAATTTTGATAAGGTTTGAAGAAAAACTGTTTGTTGAATTATATTATTTCCTCTAACTCTCGTATCTTTCCAGCTAATTAGTAACAACACAGACCGACCGGAACAAATACTTCCGACTTCGGGCTTCTGCTAGACTGGCGAACGCCGTCGATGCATCCCGGGGATGCTTTGTCGAACCGGGAGGACTTATAATATTTCATTATGAAACGAATAAAACGCTTTTTACTGATTGTGATTCTTTTGGCGATAATTACCTATCTCCTTGGGCCAAAACCGCCAAAGCCTGAGTTAAATAAAGACCTGCCATCATTATCGGCAAGTATTTCAAACATAGAGACATTTGTGCAACGAAAAGAAGCAGCCTTTTCCATAAAACCTGATAACGAAAGCCGCATTATTTGGGCAAACGATTCGATAAAAGAACGCACTGATTACTGTGTTTTGTACCTGCACGGTTTCTCGGCATCGTGGTTCGAAGGGCATCCTGCACACGAGCGTTTTGCGCAACATTTTGGCTACAATTTGTATATTCCACGTTTGCACGATCATGGATTGGTTACCGAAGATCCTTTAATTGATATGACTCCTGACGGATTGTACGCTTCGGCCAAGGAAGCATTAATGATTGCCCGCAGCCTGGGGCGAAAAGTGATCATCATGAGCACTTCAACAGGAGGAACGCTGGGATTAAAACTGGCGGCAGATTTCCCTGAGTATGTTGACGGACTGATAATGTATTCGCCAAATATTAAGGTGAAAAACAGCTCGATGGCTTTATTGTCGAAACCATGGGGCCTGCAAATCGGGCGAAAGGTAATTGGCGGGAAATACCGTATTTCTGACGACGATCCGGAGTCGGAAGACTGTAAATACTGGAACTGCAAATACCGGGTGGAGGCGCTGGTTTATTTGCAGCAACTGCTGGATGCCACTATGACTAAAGAAACGTTTAACCACGTAACTGTGCCGGTATTTCTGGGCTACTATTACAAGGATGATGAACATCAGGATCAAACTGTAAGTGTTCATGCCATGCTTGATATGTTTGATGAACTGGGAACCTTACCCAGTCAGAAGGTGAAAAAAGCCTTTCCTGAAGCCGGTGATCACGTTATTGCATGCAGTCTTACTTCCGGTAGTGTGGAAGAGGTAATTGCCGAAACCATCCGTTTTGGAGAAGGGGTTTTAGGATTAAGCCCAACCCCTTAGCTATCATTTCGAAGGAGGAGCGACTGAGAAATCTGCAAAATCAGCGTAATCAGCGTTCGATCTTTATTGAATTTGTGCCGCGGCTTCTTCGTCTAAAAACCAGGTTAATGTACCGTTGGTTGGCGAAATATAATAAGCCGGTAACAATTGTGCGGCATCATTATCATTCATAATTTCTGCAACCCGCAAGGCTTTATTCGATCCTGTTACCAGGAAAAATATCTGGTTGGCATTATTCAGCACATTTCCGGTAATGGTAATACGTTTTTGCCCGGTTAGCGGATGAACAGCAACAGCACAGCTTTGTTCGTCCTCAAAAAGTTCCAGCTGGTCGGGGAAAATTGAAGCTGTGTGTCCATCGTCGCCAAGCCCCAGAATGATCAGGTCGAAAACAGGATCTTTACCTCGCGAATTAAGGCTTTGCTCCATCTCTTGCGAGTAGCGCAGGGCTTCCTGTTCAGGATCATCTTCGCCTTTTACACGATGGATGTTTTCTTCGGGAATAGTAATATTTGATAGCAGGTAGTCAACCGTCATTTTATAGTTGCTTTGCTCGTCGGTTGGAGGAACACAGCGCTCGTCGCCCCACCACAAATGAATGCGTTCCCAGGGAATTCGGTCGGCGTATTTTTTACTGATCTTTTTAAAAAGTCCTTTTGGAGAATTTCCACCGGACAGTGCAATATCGAACACTTCCTGATTCGAATTTTGTACCATTTTGATGATTGCTTTCGCGATGGCCTTGTAAACATCTTTCGGTTTCGAATAGATTTTTACTTCAGTAAAGGTTTCCATTTCAGATAGTTTAAGCTGTTAGATAATACAATGCAATATGCAGATTAAAGTTCACAATATAAGCCGTCGTTGTGTAAATTTTTGCATGGGTAACGCCAATCTCCGTTAACAATCAGTTTGGCGGACTCTTCAGGTCCCCAACTTCCGGCAGGGTAACCATAAATTGGAATTTCAGGATTGGTTTCCCAGGCGTTAATTATAGGTTGCACAAACTCCCAGGCAGCTTCTACAGCATCGCCGCGCGAATACAGTGTCGCATCTCCCTGCATACAATCCAGCAGAAGGCGTTCGTAGGCTGCCGGAACTTTTTTGTCGGCCAGATCCGAGTAATGGAAATCCATGTTTACCGTTTGCACTTTAAATCCGGCTCCCGGTGTTTTCATGCCAAATTTCAGCAGAATTCCTTCGTCGGGCTGAATTCGGATAATGAGCTGGTTGTTACTGTCAGAAGTGGCATTGCCAAACAAATGATGAGGTACTTTTCTGAAATGGATAACAATTTCAGTTACGCGTGTCGGTAATTTTTTCCCGGTTCGAATATAAAATGGTACGCCTGCCCAACGCCAGTTGTCGATAAAGAATTTAAGCGCCACAAATGTTTCGGTGCGCGAAAGCTTGTCCACGCCTGGCTCCTCGCGGTAACCGGCAACTTTTTTGCCTCCAATTGTTGAGGCGGTATACTGGCCGCGAATAACGTAACGCGACACTTCATTTTCTTTAATCGGTCGTAACGACTGAAATACTTTTAGTGTTTCATTTCTTATGGCGTCGGCTTCTACCACAACGGGAGGTTCCATGGCCACAAAACCTGCTACCTGTAACAAGTGATTCTGCAACATGTCGCGCAAGGCTCCGGAGCTTTCGTAATATCCGCCACGGCCTTCCACTCCTAAACTTTCGGCTGAGGTAATTTCCACACGCTCGATATAGCGCCGGTTCCAAAGCGGCTCAAAAATTCCGTTCGAAAAGCGGGTAACCAACATGTTTTGTACGGTTTCTTTCCCTAGGTAATGATCGATACGGTAGATTTGTTCCTCCTCGAAATAATTAAGTAGCTGTTTGTTTAGCGTTTTCGCTGATTTTAAATTCGTTCCAAAAGGTTTTTCTATGATCAACCGTCTGAAATTATTCTCCGATTTTGAAAGGCCATTTTGGCAAAGCATTTTCGGAATTAACGGGTACAACGATGGGGGAGTTGATAAGTAGAAAACATAATTCTGTTCAATCTCCAGCGAGCCGGAAATCTCATCAAGTCGCTCCTTTAACGGTATAAAATCATCGGCTTCGTTATTCTGAACGGGTTGATAAAACAATAGCTTTTTAAATTCCTCCCGTTTTTCATCATCGGGAATAAATTCATCAGCCCGGTTTCTGAATTCGTCATCAGAAAGTGATGAGCGTGAAGCGCCAAGCACTGCAAACTTTTTGGGTAACAACTTTTGTTTGTAGAGTTCGAAAAGTGCGGGTATTAATTTACGTTTGGTGAGGTCGCCCGATGCCCCGAATATGATGAGAATTTGATCTTCTACTTTCTTCATGGTTAAATTTTAGTGTTGAACGCAATAAACCATAATATTGTTCTTGATCATGCGAAAAAACAAATCATAAGCTGCCTCATTGTCTGGATGCTGCAAAGCTCCTGAAAAACAGGAATGCAGGTTATAATCGAATGGTGTAATTGCAATTTGCCGGTTAAACTGAACACCCTGAACTCCGCAACACTTAAAAATAGCTTCTTTTGCCGACCAAAGCAATATTTTAACCAATTGCGGATCGTTACTTTTTTCAATGAATTCTATTTCTTTAGGGCTTGCAAAACGGGTAACTATTTTATCAATATTCCGATGCAATTGCTCAATGTCGATTCCAATATTTTTTTCGGACAGAATAATTGCTGCTAAATCAGCAGAGTGCGTGATACTAATGTTTAAACCGGAATCCTTTAGTGATGGTTTGCCAAATTCATCGCGGTCAATAACTTCCTGACTTTCGGGTAACAGCTTTTGAAGAAGCAGGCGAGTCGCCAAAAATTCTTTTCGACGTTTTTCGGCTTTAAAAGTTTCCAAACGCGCGGTATCGGCTGAGTTTAAATGACATGATTTTAATAAATCATCAGCTGTTTCTTTTAACTCCCATACACCGATTGTGCCGTTTTGGTTTGCTATTTTTTCAATCAGCGGCATTATTTCCAGCTTGTGGTTTCAATCATATGAATCACGTCGGGTTCGATAAAGTCGATGACCGGACTCAGCGAATCAATGTCGGGAACTTCGCTAATATAAAATGCGCCGCGTAAAAAATGCCGGGTGCTGTCGGTTAAAAAAAACTGCATGGGCGAGGCTGCATTTCCTTCAATGGAATAAATGGTGCCGTACACTTTTTTAGCAGGATTCATAAATAAACGCTCGTCAATTGCGTCGGCTTTTATGGAATGTTTGTATGCCAGCGTGCGCGTTTCTTCCATTAACTCTGCTAAAAGTTTGTAGTCGTCTTTTTGGCTGTTCAGGTCGTAATACGAAATGTGTATTTCCACTTTATTTTCGGGCACTGCAACATTTATCCAGTAAGGTTCGTTGCGGTTTCTGGAGTCTTTCTCAATCTTGGCATAGTCCGGTATTTCAAAATCGTACGGAAATGAACGATTAAGTGCCGTGTAGCTTTTTTCAGGAAAATCGATGCGGTAGTAACCGCGCGGTTTGGGTGTGTAATCTTCTTTACAACCCACTAAAAACAACAATAATAATAGTGTATATGCGAATCTCATTTCCCCAAAAATTTAGTCACATTTACTACTTGTTTATAACAACCTTGATTTGTTTAATCCGGCGGTTATCAACCTCTTCGATAGTAAATGTGAATGTTTTGCATTTAACCTGTTCTTTTAACGAAGGTATCTCACCTTTTATTTCAAGAATAAGGCCGGCCAGCGTATCAGCATCACCTTTTACTTCGTTAAAAATAGTGTCGTCGCAATTTACAGCCCGGTAAAAATCACCCAGTAAAATCTTAGCGTCGAACAAGTAAGAGTTTTCCGACAGTTGGGTAAAGAAACTTTCTTCATCATCAAACTCATCGGTAATATCGCCAACGATTTCCTCCAGAATATCTTCAAGCGACACAATGCCTGAAGTTCCTCCGTACTCATCAACAACAATGGCAATGTGAACTTTGGTTTTCTGAAATTCTTCCAAAAGCGAACTGATCTTTTTGGTGTCGGGCACATAAAACGGTGGCCGAATTAAAGTCTGCCATTTAAATGTTTTGTTTTTATGGCTGTGTTGAAGTATATCTTTAATGTACAACAGACCGCTAATTTCGTCGAACGAATCAATGTAAACCGGAATTCGCGAGTAGCCCGAATCGTTTATAATTTCCAGGACCTCATCAAAATTTGCTTTTATATCGATGGAAACCACATCAACGCGTGGAGTCATAATTTCTTCAACGCTTTTATTCCCGAATTTTACAATTCCCTCCAAAATCTCTTTTTCATCCGAAAGTTCATGGTCGGATGTCAACTCAAGCGCCTGCGAAATATCATTCATCGAGATATTTTTTTTGTGTTTTAGCAGGCGGCGGTTAACAAATCCGGTTGAGTGGATCAAAATCGCATTTATCGGGCGAAATAACTTTTCGAGCGTTTGTAGTGGCAATGCCATAAACAGGGCAAAGCGTAAAGCAAAATGCGTTGCATAAACTTTTGGAAAGATCTCGCCAAAAAGCAACAGGAAAAAGGTAATGACTACCACCTGGAAGATGAACTGCAATGTTGGTGCATTCACAAACGATACTAATTCGTTTGAAATAAACGCCGTTAGTATTACAATGCCAATGTTTACAAAGTTGTTGGTTACCAGTATGGTCGCCAGAAGTTTTTCCGGGCTTTCGAGGTTGTGCAAAACGCGCTCGTTGTTTTTGCCTTTGTGTCTTAGTTTGTGTTTTTCGCTGGCCGACAACGAAAAGTAAGCCACCTCAGATCCACTTATCAGTGCCGAAGTCAATAGTAAAAACAATACGATAATAATTGAAACTATTATTCCGGGACTGATAGGGTGTAGTTGAATTTGCCAGGAGCCGATAGCGGCTAAACTTAAAAGCGGTTCTGTTTCCAAATTTAAATGTTTTGGTTAGAATGGAAGATCCTCGTCTCCCTCCGGTTCTTCAATGTCGGGTTGCGAAACCTGAGGAGTGGATACGGCACCGGAGTTTTGCATTGCTCCGCCCTGATCTGGCGAACCCATGTTATCAGCCCGGTTGCCAAGCATTGTCATTTGGTCGCCATAAATTTCAGTAACGTAACGTTTGTTACCGTCTTTGTCGTCGTATGAGCGGGTTCTTATTCGTCCCTCGATATACAATTGGCGGCCTTTGGTAACATATTTTTCAGCCACTTCGGCTAATCCTCTCCACAATACAATATTGTGCCACTCGGTTGTGGTAACACGCTCACCGCTTTTCGAGTTGTAACTTTCTGATGTTGCCAATGGGAAATTAGCTACTGCAACACCCGAATCAAGGTGACGTACTTCAGGATCTTTTCCTACGTTTCCAATAAGAATTACTTTATTTACTGACATAATCTAAAATTTATATGGTTAACATTTTCAGGTTGTTACTACGCTGCAATTATAAACCGGTTTTTTAATTATAGTCCCAATCCGGCCTCATGTAAAAACTGTTCAACCAGTCGGGATACAGCAAATTTAGAAATATCTTTTTTATTTACCCGAATTAGAGGCAACGGATTATTAAAATTGGACTGAACTTCAAGATATATCAATTTTGCGTGAATAATCTGGTGGCTCAAAACATGCTTTTTTTGCCCGCTTATAGTTTTAATATTAACCTGCGACAATTTTACCGGGTGATCTGCTTTTAACAACTCCGAATCTGTAAGTGCTTTTTCGTGCTCAATCAGCGGTAATTGATACAGGTTTTGCCAGATATCGTTACCCGATCTTTTATCCAGCAAAATTGAATCGCCCATATCGTATAGGTAATAATAAAAATAGCGGTGACGTTGTTTGGTCTTTTTTTCTTTTACCGGAAGTTGGCTAATTAACCCTTTTTTAAACGCAAAACAGGAATCAACAAGCGGGCAATTTTCGCATTTTGGCGATTTAGGAACACACTGCAAAGCGCCAAATTCCATAAGCGCCTGGTTGTGCATGCCCGGATCCTGACCTTGTATAAGTTCTTCGGCCAACTGCTGAAACTCTTTTTTACCTGCCGACGAGTCAATCGGTGTCTCAATTCCATAATATCGCGAAAGTACCCTGTATATATTACCATCAACCGCCGGGTAGGGCAGGTTGAATGCAATGGATGCAACAGCAGCAGCGGTATAAGGGCCAACTCCTTTTAGTGCTAAAATGCTTTTATAATCGTTGGGGAAAGTTCCGTTGTATTGCGATGCAATAATTTTTGCCGAAGCATGCAGGTTTCGGGCACGCGAATAGTAACCCAGTCCCTGCCAGAGTTTTAGCACCTCGTCTTCGTGGGCATTGGCCAAATCATTTACCGTGGGAAAGTTCTCTGCAAAGCGGTAAAAGTAATTTTTGCCCTGCTCAACGCGCGTTTGCTGAAGTATGATTTCCGAGAGCCAAATCTTATAAGGATTACGGTCTTTCCGCCATGGTAAATCACGCTTATTTATATTGTACCAATTGTAAATGTTGGTATGAAAATTGTCCATTCTGTGCTAACTGTTTAAAAATCTTACAGAAAAACAAAAATAATTTATTTGAAATGCTTTCCGGTTTTATAATATTTTTTATTTTTGCATCCTCTAATAAAAACGATTAATATATTGAAAATTAAATATTTTAAGAGATGACTAAGGCAGATATTGTAAATGAAATTTCGAAAGAAACGGGAATTGAAAAGGTAACTGTTCAGAAAACAGTGGAAGCTTTTATGGAAACTGTAAAAGATTCACTGGTTGATGGCAAAAATGTTTATTTAAGAGGTTTTGGTAGTTTTGTTGTTAAGAAAAGAGCAGAGAAAACTGCCCGTAATATTTCTAAAAACACAACCATTATCATTCCTGCGCACAATATTCCTTCGTTTAAACCAGCGAAAACATTTGTATCAGAAGTTAAGAATCAAGTAAAACAATAGAGTTATGCCAAGCGGTAAAAAAAGAAAGAGACACAAGATGGCCACTCATAAGCGCAAAAAAAGATTGCGTAAAAACAGGCACAAAAAGAAAAAATAAGATTTTAATGAATTAATTTCTTATAGTTAATGATTAAACCTAAAGCATGATATTGCTTTAGGTTTAGTCTGTTATAACGATTAGTATTAACCAAAAGAAGTAGATGATTAAAAGGTTGTGAGTAGCGATTTAATAATTGATGTAACTCCATCCGAAATTGTTATTGCCTTACAGGAAAAGAAGAAGCTTGCAGAACTATCAAGAGAGAGAAGCGGGGCAAAATTCGCTGTCGGAGATATATACCTCGGCAAAGTTAAAAAAATTATGCCCAGTTTAAATGCTGCTTTTATCGATGTAGGCTACAGTAAAGATGCTTTTTTACATTACCTCGACATGGGGCCACAATTCGCCACGCTGAATAAATTCCTGCGAATGGCCTCATCACGAAAAAACAAAATTTCTTCTATCTCAAGGATTCATTCCGAACCCGACATTAATAAAGAAGGTAAAGTAAACGAGCTGCTAAAAGTTGGTCAGAAAATTTTGGTTCAGGTAGCAAAAGAACCAATTAATACAAAAGGCCCGCGGTTAACATCCGAAATCTCCATTGCAGGGAGGAATTTAGTTTTAATGCCATTTAGCGACAAAATATCAGTGTCGCAAAAAATCCGGTCAACCGAAGAAAAAAACAGGTTGAAAAAACTGATCCAGAGTATTAAACCCCGCAAATATGGAGTAATAATCCGCACTGTAGCAGAAGGTAAAAAAGTAGCAGAACTCGACAAAGAGCTTCGACGTTTGGTTGAAAAGTGGGAAACCACCTTTCAAAAACTTAGCAGAGCACAGGCACCATCGCTGATAATTGGCGAGATTGACCGAACAACAGCTTTGCTGCGCGATATTTATCATCCCGACTTCAACAGCATTATTGTAAACGACCAATCGGTAGCGACAGAAATTGCCGATTACATAGGTAGCATTCAGGCCGACAAGAAGAAGATAGTTAAATACTACAAAGGACGTCAGCCAATTTTCGAACACTACGGCATCGATAAACAAATTAAAGCCTCGTTCGGAAAAACCGTATCATTTAAAGATGGTGCCTATTTAATCGTAGAACACACCGAAGCGTTTCATGTAATTGATGTAAACAGCGGGAATCGCGCACGGGCCGGCAACGACCAGGAAAAAAATGCCCTGGAAGTAAACCTGGCTGCCTGCGACGAAATAGCAAGACAATTACGGTTGCGAGACATGGGAGGAATCATTGTAATTGATTTCATCGACATGCATGTCGCGGCCAATCGCCAGAAAGTGAACGATCACATGAAGGAGATTATGGCCGACGACCGGACCAAGCACAACATTCTTCCACTAAGTAAGTTTTGCCTGATGCAAATTACCAGGCAAAGAGTTCGTCCGGAAGAAAAAGTTGAGACTGCCGAGAGCTGTCCAACTTGTAAAGGAAGTGGAAAAGTTGTGCCTACTGTGTTATTTGCCGACGATATCGACGGTAAAGTAAACTACGCGCTAAAGGAATTGAACAAGAAGAAATTGAATCTGAAAGTTCATCCTTATACAGCTGCTTATCTCACAAAAGGTTGGAAAAGCCGCCAAAATAAGTGGTTTTTCAAGTACCTGAAATGGGTAAGTATTGAAGCTGTAAATTCATATTCCTATCTGGAATATCATTTTTTTGATGAGAATGAAGAAGAAATTATTTTATAAAAGGAAAGCCGTTCATTATTGAGCGGCTTTTTTTTATTTTCGCAGTAAGCAAAAATATTCTGATGGAGTTAAAAAAACTGGTCTATATCATTCTTTCTCTTTTTATTGTAAGTTCCTCAAGCGCACTGGAAATAAAAGGTACGATCGATTTATCGGAACAGTGGCAGCCCAAGGTTTTTCTGGCTTTGCTAAATTCACCCAATGATATTTTTGTAGCCTCGCCTGATTTTATTATTGCCGAAACTTTTATAAATCCTGATGGCAGTTTTGAGATCAATACGCAGTCGGTACCTGACGATGAGCGTTTTTACCGTCTGTATCTGGTGCAGGGCGATAATGCCTCGGTAGAATTCAGTGCAACCCAAAACAAAAACTATTTTCATTTGCTGTTAAACCGGCAGTCGGAAATTGAGCTGAGTGCTACAACTCGCAACAATTCTCTGGAAGTAACAGAATTAAGCGGAAGCGATGATACAAAAGCAATTTTTGATTTTGATGATAAGTTTCAGGAGCAAAGCAGCGAATTAAGTGGCCAGTTGCCAAAAGCACAAAGTACTTTCCTGTCTCAGGAACTCGAAACCTTTATTCATACAGTAGTGGCCGATGCCGCTAATCCTTATGTTGGGCTTTATGCCTTGTATCACATCGAGGATAAAGAGACCGACTTTTTACGAAACAGCGATTTCTACTTTAACTTTCAAAAGCGTTTGGAAGACGAACTTCCGGTAACGCCATACACCGAAGCCTATTCCGCCTTATTGGATGAATTGATTGGCTTTCGTGAGTTTGTTTGCGAAATGCCCGGCGTGCAACCAAAATGGAAAGACTGGTTGATGATAATTGAAGCGGTGATTATTTTAGTTCTTCTGATCATTTTGATTGGGGGGTACCATCATTTAAAGAAAATTCGAAAGCGGGAAAACGATCCGGTAAACAATTTGAAACCGCAGTATGAAGCTTTAACCCTGAAACAACAGGAAATATTAGGGCTTTTAGCAGCCGGAAAGACCAACAAGGAAATTGCCCAGGAACTTTTTGTGGAATTAAGTACCGTAAAAACGCACATCAATAACATCTACAGGCAGTTGGGCGTGTCAACGCGAAAAGATGCCGTCGACTTTCATAACTCCGTTAAAAATCAGAATTAGGGGGTCTAGACCCTATTTCAAACCCAGTCTATACTTCTTTTGTTAAACAGATACGGGCGTTTTGTTGTTTTCCATCATACATTTGTGCTATTCGTTAAAATTCATGAATCGTAAGTAATCGATTCTATCGAATAACACAATTTAGATAGTAAGTCAAAGTTTATTTATAAAACCACAAAAAGAATGAAACGCATACTGTTTACGGTCTTTTTACTAACAACAGCTTTACTGGGCTTTTCACAAATTGTTGAGCCGGTAAAATGGAGTTTTTCTCAAAACAAAATTTCAGCCAACGAGTTTGAGTTGGTTTTCACCGCAAAAATGGAAGAAGGTTGGCACATGTACTCAACTGATCTGCCGGAAGGTGGTCCGATAAAAACCAGTTTCTATTTTGAAAACCTTGAAAATGCAGAACTGGTAGGAGAGCCAACTCCGAATAAAGCAGTTACAGAAGAGTTCGACCAAAGCTTTCAGATGGATTTGCGATGGTTTGAAGAGGAAGTAACCTTTACGCAAAAAGTAAAAGTATCGGGAACAGGAACTGTTGGCGGGTATGTTGAGTTTATGAGTTGTAACGACGAAACCTGCACTCCACCTATGGAAGCTGAGTTTTCATTCGAATTAGAAGGAGGTACGCAACAAACTGCAGATGTCGCAACAACTGCAGACAGCAGCAACAGAAACTACTGGAGTATTTTCTTTCTTGCATTCGTAGGAGGTTTGGCAGCTTTGCTAACTCCTTGTGTTTTCCCGATGATACCAATGACGGTAAGCTTTTTTACCAAACAAAGTAAAACCAAAGCCAAAGGTATCCGAAACGGAATTTGGTACGGAATATCAATCATTCTTATTTATGTGATACTCGGTACAGTAGTAACTGCCGTGTTTGGTGCGGAGAGTTTAAACAGTCTTTCTACCAACCCTTGGTTTAACCTGTTTTTTGCCTTGTTGCTTTTTGTTTTTGCCTTCTCGTTTATGGGGGCTTTCGAAATTGTATTGCCCAGCAGCTGGGTAAATGCAGTCGACAAAAAAGCAGACAAAGGTGGTTTACTGGGCATATTCTTTATGGCTTTTGCTTTGGCACTGGTTTCATTCTCGTGTACCGGACCGATTGTTGGCGCCCTGATTGTTGAAGCAGCACGAAGCGGTGGTCTGGCACCGGTGGTTGGGATGTTGGGATTTTCATTGGCACTGGCCATTCCATTTGCCTTATTCGCGGCTTTCCCGGGATGGTTGAACTCGTTACCAAAATCAGGTGGCTGGTTAAATTCGGTGAAAGTTGTATTGGGTTTCCTTGAGTTTGCTTTTGCTTTCAAGTTCTTGTCGATTGCCGATATGGTGCTTGATCTGCATATCCTCGAGCGTGAAGTTTACATTGCGATCTGGATTGCCATTTTTATGGGACTGGCATTGTACTTATGGGGAAAAATAAAACTACCGCACGATTCGCCAACAACGCATTTGCCGGTATCGCGTTTTGTTTTAGGAACTATGGTATTTGCTTTTGTAATTTATATGATCCCCGGTTTGTGGGGAGCACCGGTGAAACTGATTAGTGGATTCCCACCGCCGGTCGACTATGCCGAATCGCCACTTGGTGTTGGACGTACACAACCTGCCGGTGCAGTTGCTACCGGTCATTCATCAGGAACAATGGCTGCAGGAATGCACATTGGACCACACGGAATTCCATTGTTCGACGATTACGATAAAGCACTCGCACATGCCCGCGAAACCGGGAAACCCTTACTGATTGATTTTACGGGAAAAGGTTGTACCAACTGCCGGAAAATGGAGGACAACGTTTGGGTAGAGCAGGAAGTGAAAAATATGTTTCTGGAAGATTTTGTGGTTGTGTCGTTGTATGTTGATCTGAAAACAAAACTACCGGAAGAAGAACAATATGTTTCGGAAACTACCGGAAGAAAAGTGAGATCGGTAGGGAATAAATGGACGGATTTCCAGATTTCGAGATACAATAGAAATACACAGCCGTATTATGTGATATTGGATAACAATGAAAAGGAATTGGTAGATGGTTACGGATACGATCCTGACGCCGATGATTTTATTGAATGGTTGAACAGTGGATTAAAAGAATATAAAAACTAAAAATATACCAATGAAAAAACTGATTTTCGCACTGGGATTTATTGCTGTTGCAGCGTTCGCCCAGGCACAAATGATTGTTCCTGTAAAATGGGACGTAGAAATTAAACCATTAAAAGGTGGTAATCAGTATGAGATTGTTGCTACGGCAAAAATCGATATGGGTTTTAAACTTTATGGTGTAAACATGGAAGATGGCGGCCCGGTTAAAACCTCGTTTAATTTCGAGACACTGGAGAACTGCAAAGAGTTTGGAAAGGCTGTTGAAGTTACACCATCGCATACAATGCACGACAAAATTTTTGATATGGAGGTAACTTATTTTAAAGACAAGGCTGTTCTTTCGCACAAAGTGTGGGTAACTGAAAAGCCTGCTAAAGTTGCCGGTTATATCCAATGGATGAGTTGCAACGACGAAATGTGCACTCCTCCAACCGATGAAGAATTTGAGTTTGTGATCAAGTAATTGATCGCTATTCAGATAGTTAAAAGTAAAAACTGCACTAAGGCCGGGAACGAAAGTTTCCGGCTTTTTTAAGATGAAAAAAGGTTATCCTAAAGGTTAGGCGGTAAGAGTTTTAGCTCTTTGGCTGATTTAATTTTAGGAATTCTCATCAAATATTGAAGTAAAAGAAAACGGTATCAGAAAGTGATGTTCGGTGAAATGAGTCATTTAAGTTATTACTGAGAATTAAGAATATTGACAAAACATGAATAAAATTTGGGAGCGAAAAACGCAGGAAGAGATCAGGAGAATTATTATGGAAGCGCTAAAAGGGAATGCGGATTATGAAGCACACGAGGCCCTTGGAATACCAGCTTCTTATCTTGACAATAAGGTGTTTAACAAGGATGAGTCGTTTTTGTCGATGGCCCCTTTTATGTATGCCATGTCAAAAAATCCAAATCATATCGGCTGCCATACATTGGGAACGTCCGAGTCATTTTTTAAGGGGACGCAGGCAATTGAACGCGAATTACTGGATATTTGTGCTGTTGATATTCTTCAGGGAAAAGAGGGAGAATATGATGGTTATGTAGCATCGGGAGGAACAGAAGCAAATATTGAAGCTGTTTGGATCTATCGCAACTTATTTAAAACAAAACACCGCGCATTAAACAGCGAAATTGCCATTGTTTGCAGCGAAGACACACATTACTCGCTCGATAAAGCCGGTAATTTACTGGGGCTCGATGTCTATAAATTACCTGTTGATGAACGAACTCGCGAACTTAATAGCAAGAATGTTGAAACGGTAATAAAGGAGGCAATGGCTGATGGTAAAAAACACTTTATTGTAAACTGTAACATGATGACTACCATGTTTGGATCAGTTGATGATATTGACAGGATTACCAGTGTTTTAACTGAACTGAATTGTAGTTTTAAATTGCATGTTGATGGGGCTTATGGTGGCTTTTATTACCCTTTTTCGGACGCTGAAAGTAAGCTTACATTTAAAAATCCTCACATATCTTCTTTTACACTCGATGCACATAAAATGGCACAGGCTCCTTATGGCACGGGTATTTTTTTGGTAAGAAAGAATTTAATAGAAAACGTAAATACCAAGGAAGCGAGTTACGTGGAAGGGCAGGATTATACCTTAATAGGCAGCCGTTCGGGAGCCAATGCAATTGCCGCCTGGATGATTTTGTCGAAATATGGCCCTCACGGTTGGTTCGAGAAGATTCTGATACTGCAAAACAGAACGGCATGGTTATGCAATGAGCTTGAGAAAATAGATATTGCATATTTCAGAAACCAACATTCAAATATTGTTACTGTTGATGCCAGTCAGATTGATATAAAAACAGTCAGTAAATTTGGTTTGGTGCCTGATAATCACCACAATCCCAAATGGTATAAAATTGTTGTAATGGAACACGTGGAAATTGAGAAACTTAAAATGCTGGTTGACGATTTGAAAAAATAAAAGTTGCCATTTTTTGTAAGCATTTTCCAATAAAAAAAGTCCATGATTTTCAAAATCATGGACTTTTTTATAGCTATTAAACGCTTATACTATTCAGCTTTTTTCGGTAAGAAAACAATATCTACCACATCAGCATCAGTGTAAAATGCTTTTGTAAATTTCTGAATTTGAGCGGTTGTTAAGCCATCCAGAATCGCATCGAAGTTTTCTTCTGCATCAGGATTAAATCCATGGTAGTACTTGTTATAAAGTGCATTCATCCAGTAGCCATTATGCTCTTTGGCTTGTGCACGTTCTTTTTTCATGTTCAGTATAACCTTGTCCAGGTCTTCCTGAGTTGGGCCATCGGAAACAATTTTGTCAATTTCGCGGAAGATGATTGATTTCAAATGATCGGCTTTTTCAGGATCAGTATCAAAACTCATTTGCAAAGTTTTCCGCTCGTACGGATATTGATTCGATGAAGAGCCAACACCAACACCATAAGTTCCGCCTTCTTTTTCGCGTACTTCTTCGGTGTAACGCAATTGCAGGATAGCCTTTAAAACATCCAGCTCAACATTGCTTACGGGTGTATAAGCCAATTCTTTACGGACAAGAATATAAACCGTCCCTTTTTCCGTTTGTAACGGCACCTCTATTTTCTTTTCGGTGGTACCTTCCGGCATTCTTACTTTGTGGTCAACCCACTTTTCTTCGCCCGGCAGGTCTTTTAACGACCCGATGTATTTAACGGCCATTTCCTTTGCTACTTCTTCGTCGATGTTCCCAACGATAAAGAAAGTAAAGTCACCGGCATCTTTAAAACGGTCCTGGTACAGGTCTTCCATTTGTGCAAAAGTGATCTCGTCGAACATCGTTGCCGACATTAGTTTTGTGCGCTCGTTATAACCGGTTGCAATCAAACTCATCGAATCGCTCATAATCTTTTGCGGATTATTGGCCATATTTTGCAGGTAGGCAACGTAGCGGCTTTTTAAGGCTTCGTAGGCTTCTTCGTCAAAACGCGGATTATTGAATTGCAGGTAAAGCAACTGCATCATTGTTTCAAAATCTTTTGGCGTACTGCTTCCGTTAAATCCTTCGGTAAGATCTCCCAGACTGGTTGCTACAGATGCTGTTTTCCCGGTTAATACTTTGCGTAAGGCAATGGCATCAAAATCGCCAACACCAAACGAACCGATGAACTGTGGTAGCATTGTGGCAGCCTGAAGATCGTCGGTGCCCAACAGCGAGTTTCCACCCGGACTGTAAGCGCGCAGTGTAACTTGATCCTTTTCGTAGTCGGCATGTTTAAATACCACTGTGGCGTTATTGCTCAGTTTCCATTCTACAGCGTCAAGGTCATCAAGTTTTTTAGTTGAAACAACTTCTGCTCCCGGTAATTCACCTTCAACCAATGAAGCTGCTTCAGCTGTATCTTCGTACGGATCGATAGTTGAATTTTCAACCTCGGCCAAAACAGCAAAAGCTTCGTCTTGCGTGAGGTGTTTTGCACCAGTATTAGGGCCGGTTATAATCATTACACGATTTTTGTCAACGATCATATCAGTAGCCAGTTTATTTACATCGGCCAGCGTAATAGTCTCCAAAATGGCCTGTCCGAATTGCCAGTCGAATTCGGCATCAGTAAGCGGTTCGCCTTCCAGGAAATAGTTTTGAATACCACTAATATATTGATCGTTGCTAATTTTGTCGCGTTGTTTGTAGGCACTTTCCATAGAAGTAAGCAGATTTACTTTGGCGCGGTTAAGTTCCCCCTCGGTAAAACCATGGCGAACGATTCGTTGAGCTTCAGTATAAATTGCTTTCAGGCTTTCGTCTTCTTTGTTTGGATTGGCAGTCGCAGAAATTGAGGCAACATCGTAGCCTCTAACAAAACCTCCAATTTGAATGCCTCCGGAAATAAAAGGAGGATTTCCTTTTTGAAGCAGCTCCGAAATTCGTTCGTTGCTCATTTGATTTAGAAGAGTGGCGATATAATCTTCGCGTAAGTACCCGATGTTCTTGTCTTCACGTGGAGTTGCTTTATGTTTGATGTAAATTGAGATGCTTGAGTTGGTAGCTTCCTCGTCGGTTGCCAAAACAAATTTTGTTTCGTCGTGCTCCGGAATTTCAAATTTCGGACGTGGTTGTTCGTTTTCAACAGCCGGTATCTTCGAGAACAGGTCTTTTACTTTTGCTTCAACCTGGTCAACATCAATATCACCAACAATGGCAATCGCCTGCAAATCGGTGCGGTACCAGTCGTGGTAGAAACTACGCAATGTTTCAGGGTCAAAGTTCTTAATAATGTCCAAATCGCCAATTACATCGCGTTCGGCCCATTTCGATCCTTCAAAAACCACCGGAAACCACTGGCTGCGCATTCTAAAACTTGCATTACGTCGAGTTCTCCATTCTTCGGAAATAACGCCACGTTCCAGGTCAATTTCCTCATCGGTCAACAACAGGTAGTTCGACCAGTCGTTTAGCACCAAAAGGCACGAATCGATAAGTCCTTCGCGGGTGGCAGGTACATCGCTCAGGTTGTATACCGTTTCGTTAAAAGCAGTGTATGCGTTGATATTGCGACCAAAAGCCACGCCGTTTTTTTCCAGGTAATCCAGAAATCCTTTTCCCGGATAATGCTTGGTGCCGTTAAAAGCCATGTGCTCAAGAAAGTGCGCCAAACCGTTTTGGTTATCGTTTTCGAGCAGGGCGCCAACATTTTGTATCATGTAAAAACTTACCCGTTCTTTCGGCTCTTCATTATGACGGATAAAATAAGTCATTCCGTTTTCCAGTTTTCCTGTTCTGATAGCAGGATCAACCGGTACTGCCTGTTTGAGCATGTCTTGCGCTGACACAAAAATTGGGGCAACAAGTAAAAATGCCAGCATCGATAAAACAATTCTTTTCATATTTTCTTTTTTGTAGTTCCTTGTTGAACTGTGTTTGAATTTAAGTATTACTCTGTGAGTATTGTATTAACATCTGAAATTACAGAAGGCATGAAAATAGTGATTAATTTTTTTGTTTTAGTAATTTTAAAAGATTTTAACAGCGAAGTAGAGACTAAAATTGCATGCAGCATTTAAACGATATAAAAAAATGAAAAACGATAAAATTATATTTTGGAATGTAGATACACAGGTAGATTTTGTGGAACCCGAAGGCAGGTTATATGTACAGGAAGCTGAAAAAATAAAACCATTGTGGGAACAAATCACTGATTTTGCAAAGCAGAAAAATATTCGGGTGGTAAACACAGCTGATTTTCATTATCCTGAGTCGGCAGAACTTTCAGCAGAACCGGACTTTGTAAATACTTTTCCGCAACATTGTATGGCCAATACTCAGGGGGCAGAATACATTGCCGAAACGCAACCTGACGATGCGGTGGAGTTTGACTGGGATAAAGACTATGATACTTTTGACGAGGTAAAGACAGCACGAAATACAGTTATTCGAAAAGATGCTTTTGATGTATTTGCCGGAAATCCTTATACCGATAATATTTTGCAAATACTCAGTCCCGAAACCGTAGTGGTTTATGGTGTAACAACCAATGTTTGTGTAAACGATGCCGTTGTCGGCCTGTCGAAAAGGGTGAAACGTGTAATTGTTTTAAAGGATGCGATAAAGGAACTACCGAACATTCCTTCGCCTTTTGATGATTGGGAAAAACTGGGCGTTGAAATGATGACTTTCGAGGATTTAGCAGCTAAACTTTAAACTGTCATTTTGAAGGAGGAACGATTGAGAAATCTGTCTGATAAAAAAGATACAGATTTCTCACTTTGTTCGAAATGACAATAAAAAAAGCCGCATCAAAAAAATGAAGCGGCTTTTCCAGGCTGTGACTAATCACAGTTGTTATTTCTTACAGTCTTTACAAGCGTTGTAAATACCATCGAACATTTCTTTTACATCAGAAGCGGCTACTGCCGAGAAGGCAACCCGTAATACGTTACCCAAAGCAATTAACCCGATTCCGTATTTTTTAATCAGCAACTGGCGAACTTCGTCTCCAACCAGTCCATCTGCCAGCTGAACACACATAAAATACCCCGAGTTATATGGAATAGCCTCGAAGCATTCTTTGTATTTTTCGTCGCTTAAAGCTTCTTTTACCGCATCGTAACGTTTTTGCATAATGTGGTATTTCGCTTCCTTTTGCTGTGCATATTCTTCACTTTCGAAAGCTGAAAGTAGCAACGATTGCGAAATATTGGCTGCATTCGAAATGTTTCCACGGATAGCACCGGCAGTTTTGGCTTCCAATGCGCTGTATAATTCAGCATCTCCACCTTTAATTCCGTAAGTGATAAATCCAACACGGAATCCCCAAACATAGTCTTCTTTTGTAGCACCATCAACTTTTACAGCCAACACATTTTCGTGCAACTGGCTTAATGGCGAGAAAATACTTTCGGTAGCAATTCCTTCCTCGTATACCAATCCGAAGTAGGCATCGTCGGTAATTGTAACGATTTTGTTACCCGCTTCAGCAGCTTTTTTTATGATAGCAACAATGGCATCCTGCTCTTCTTCCGTTGGTGTATAACCCGATGGGTTATTCGGGAAATTCAGAATAACGATTTTTTTACCAATTCCGCCTTCATTTAATTTGGCTTCAAATGATTCCAAATCGAAACCACCGTCTTTAAACAAATTGAATTTGCCCAGCGAACAGCCATAAGCATTGGTAAGTGTTAAGTTGTAGTTTCCCCAGAAAAGATCGGGAACAATAATTTCATCTTGAGCATCAGCAAACATATAACCTGCCATACTGATACCATGCGTAAGAGCATTGGTAACTACCGGTAAACTCAGTTCAACTCCAGCGAGTGACGGGTTTTTTTCGTAGATCATGCTTTTCCATTTTGCCCTGATATCTGGACGACCAAAACTTGGAGCATACGGAAAAACCAACGATGGATCCATATTGATCTTTGAAGCCACAGCTTCCAGTCGCATAGGTGTTCCGTCGTCCTCAATTGCGGCTCCAATGGTTGCATTAATCTTTGTTCCTTTAGCTTCAGCTGTTTGTCCCAGAATTCCTTTTTTAGGAAAGAAAATGTTCTTGCCTCTTTCCGAAAGCAGTTCAAAAACGGGAGTGCTTTTTGCTTGAATTACGCTGTTAAGTTCAGCAGCCTGTGGATTCATAATCAATAAAATTTGTCTGTTATTATTTTGGTGCAAGATAGGAAAACCCCTAATGAAAAGCGAAGTTTTTTTAACAAGTTAAATTGATTATTTATAAATAGCTAACATATTGAAAGTACAGGCTTGAGGAATGTTGGCATATGCCTGAAATAGTAGCTTCAATCTATACCGAACGAACAGCTCCAACTACAATAAAAAAGCCTAGTAAAGCTACCAAACCTGCCAGAACGGTGAATACACGATATTGTTTTTTATTCAGCCAGTCGAGAACGAAAGCTGCCAATGCCAATATTGCCGAACCTATAAAACTCAGATAGGCGGGCAATAGCTGGGCTTCAATGGGCGCTTCATTAATAATCTCGTCGTTTAATTCTTCGTGCATTATTTCTTCGGGAGTTAAAAACTGTCCGGGTGCAAGGTAGTCGCCCAGAAAAACATATACCGAAAACAAACCCAATGCAATAAATGCTGCCAGACCAACTAATCGAAACGCTTTTTTATTTTCAACCCAGCCGTAAATTATGCCAAACAATGCGGCGAAAATTATCCACTGAGGAAAGGTGTAAAGAAATACTTCTGTCATTGATTCTTAAATTACGGGAAACAAAGGTTAAAATTTTTCTTAAATGTAGAAAGCCTTTTTAAAAAGCAGTTACTAAAAGCTTATTTTCGCGAATATAAAATGAAAACAATGCAGAAATTAGAAATAGATCCAAAAGCCAAAGGTTTAATATTCGATTTAGACGGTACACTGGCTGATACCATGCCCGTACATTTTGTTGCTTACCAGAAAATCCTTAAAAAGTATGGTATTGATTATTCAGCAAAAATGTTTTTGGCATTGGCAGGAGTTCCGGTTGTGGAAACCATTGTTAGAATTAACGAGGTTTATGGCTCTTCGCTGAATCCTGAGGAAGTAGGGGACGAAAAAGAGGCAGAATACGAGCGTATGATGCACAAAATTAAACCAATTGATCCGGTAATTGATCTGGTAAAAAAATACCACGGAAAGTTGCCAATTGCTGTTGGAACCGGTGGTTATACACGTCTCTCCTGGAAATCGCTTGAGATTATCGGCTTAAAAGATTATATCGAAATACTGGTTTCTGCCAACGATGTGCAAAACCCAAAACCGCACCCGGAGACTTTTTTACGCTGTGCCGAGCAGATGGGTGTTAAACCCGAAGACTGTCAGGTTTTTGAGGACGGTGAACCGGGAATGAAAGCCGCACATGCTGCCGGAATGATGGCTACCCTGGTAACCGATTATTACGATGTTTTTAAAGCTTAAGATCCCGGGATTAATTTGAGGTAGTTTTCCTTTAGCCAGACTAATTGTGTACAAAAAATCGGAAGAAAGAATATGCTGGTCGTTTTTTTACGACTAAATTTGGAGGGAATAATACTTAAAAAGTCGAATGGATTTTAACGTAGTATCAGATTATAAACCTACCGGAGATCAGCCCGAGGCGATAAAACAACTTGTTGAAGGACTAGAAAATGGAGAGCGTTTTCAAACTCTGCTTGGGGTAACCGGCTCGGGAAAGACCTTTACAATGGCCAATGTAATTAAAGAGGTGCAGCGCCCCACTTTGTTGCTGAGCCATAACAAAACGCTGGCAGCCCAATTGTACAGCGAAATGAAACAGTTTTTCCCGAATAACGCCGTGGAGTATTTTGTTTCGTATTACGACTATTACCAGCCCGAAGCGTATTTGCCAACCACTGATACCTACATTGAGAAAGACCTCTCGATTAATGAGGATATTGAGAAACTACGACTGAGTGCAACTTCGGCTTTGCTGTCGGGAAGGCGCGATGTTGTTGTGGTTTCATCGGTTTCGTGTTTGTACGGAATTGGAAACCCTGAGGATTTTCATGCCAATGTAACAAAGGTAAAAGTTGGTGACGAAGTTTCGCGAAATGCCTTGTTGTACAATTTTGTTGAAGCTTTGTACAGCCGAAGCGAAGTGGAATTTAAACGAGGCAATTTCAGGGTTAAAGGCGATACCGTTGATATTTTCCCGGCATATGCCGATGTGGCTTACCGCATAACTTTTTGGGGCGATGAGATTGAAGAATTGTCAAGTTTTGATCCTGAAGACGGACTTACCATAGAAACGCTGGATGAGATTGTAATTTATCCGGCCAATATTTTCGTTACCACAAAAGACCGCATGAAATCGGCCATTCATCAAATTCAGGATGATTTGGTAAAGCAGGTGGAATTTTTTAAAGAAATTGGAAAGCCACTAGAAGCAAAACGTATTTTGGAGCGTACAGAATACGATATGGAAATGATGCGTGAACTGGGTTATTGCCCGGGAGTAGAAAATTATTCGCGTTATTTCGACGGGCGTGCACCCGGAACAAGACCGTTCTGTTTAATGGATTATTTCCCCGATGATTTTCTGGTGGTAATTGACGAAAGTCATGTTACCATTCCGCAAATACGGGCCATGTATGGCGGCGATAATTCAAGAAAAACAAACCTGGTGGAATACGGATTTCGTTTGCCCGCAGCCATTGATAACCGCCCGTTGAAATTTGAAGAATTTGAAACACTGGTAAATCAGGTGGTTTATGTAAGTGCTACTCCTGCCGACTATGAACTGGCAAAATGCGAGGGTGTTGTGGTTGAGCAGATCATTCGGCCAACAGGTTTGCTGGATCCGATAATCGATGTGCGGCCAAGCACCAATCAGATTGATGATTTGCTGCACGAAATTCATCTTCGTATTGATAAAAACGAGCGTGTACTGGTTACCACCCTCACCAAAAGGATGGCCGAGGAACTCTCGAAATACCTGGTGAATATGGGCGTTAAAACCCGCTACATTCACTCCGATGTGGATACCATGGAGCGTATTGAAATAATGGAGCAACTGCGAAAAGGAGAGTTTGATGTGCTGGTGGGGATCAACCTTTTGCGGGAAGGTTTGGATTTACCCGAGGTTTCGTTGGTTGCCATTTTGGATGCGGATAAGGAAGGCTTTTTACGCTCCGAACGATCGCTGACACAGACAGCAGGACGTGCCGCACGTAACCTGAACGGCATGGTAATTATGTATGCCGACAAGATTACTGCTTCCATGCAAAAGACCATCGACTCAACCAACTATCGCCGCGAAAAACAGTTGAAATACAACGAAGAGAACAATATTGTTCCAAAAGCAATTGTAAAACCAACCCGCGAAATTATTGGTTACCAATACCGGAGCGACAAAACTCAGGAATACGAAGGAGGAATGGGACAGCCCGATATTGCTGCCGATCCTGTTGTTCAGTATATGAGTGTTGAAGGACTGGAAAAAGCGGTTGAGAAAACGAAAAAACAAATGCAGGCATCAGCTAAAGATCTTGACTTTATTGAGGCAGCCCGTTTGCGCGACGAGATGTTTGCTTTGCAGGCCTTAATCCAGGAGCGTAAACAAGGTAACGCGAAAAAGTAAAAACTGATCCGGGTTACAAGTTGCAAGCTTCAAGTTACAAGTATCCGGCATCTGGTATCAAGGATCCAGGATTCCTAAAATGTCAGGTTTTTCAATTTAGCCGTTTACCAATTTTTTCAAGGTCTCTAATCCGGCAGGAATAGTATGTTCTTTAAAAAAGTGTATTTTTGCGCAAAATTGTGAGGGATGGAGTTTTCATTTTCAAAATTGATGAATGACGTTAAGCTGATACTTGTAAATCCGAATGGATTTTGGGTGGAGCAAAAAGAAACGGACGGCAGTAAAAAACTTTGGCTGACTTACTTGTTGCCATTGGCATTAACCGGGGCATTTGCTGTTTTTATTGGCGAGTTTTTTAAGCGTACCGACTTTTTTATTCAGTTCCCCTTGATAAAAGCAGCGCGCGAAGTTATGCTCTTTGTTTTGCAATACTTTATCAGTGTGTTTTTTACCAAAGAATTGATGAAGACTTTTGGAGCAGAAAAGAATATTGATCTGGCACGTATACTGGTTGTTTATTCGATGACACCAATGCTTTTGGTTTCGGTAATTACCGGTTTGTTCCCGTTTTTATACGTGGTTGATATTTTTGGAATTTACAGCTTTTACCTGTTTTGGATTGGAGCAAAAGAGTTGCTAACTTTCCCTGAAAATAAGAAACAGAGCTACATTATAATCACAATTGTGGTTAACTTTTTTATATTTAGTTTTTTAAGCGTATTCTTGTCGAAAGTGCTACTGATTTTTTAATTTAAACGCCGAAAATATGTCACATAAGCCACAACAAAATATTAGCATAAAGAACCGTAAAGCCTCGTTTAATTATGAGCTTGTTGAGCGTTTTGTGGCTGGGATTAAATTGGTTGGGACCGAGATTAAATCTATCCGCAACGGAAAGGTAAATCTCACCGATGCGTACTGTACGCTTATAAGAGGCGAAATGTATGTGATCAATCTGCACATTGCCGAATACGAACTGGGCACAGTCAATAATCATATTGCCAAACGCGACCGGAAATTATTACTCAACAAAAAGGAAATTGAAAAGCTCGATAAAAAGGTAAAAGAATCGGGACTAACAATTATTCCTACAAAACTGTTTGTTAACGACCGCGGCCTTGCAAAACTGGAAATTGCATTGGCACGAGGTAAAAAAACATACGATAAGCGCGAAACATTAAAAAGCAAAGATGCCAAACGCGATATCGACCGGGCGATGAAGTTTTAGCATACTCAAGGCAAAAGTAAAAAGTGTAAAGTTGAGCGTAGCAAAATCCCGACCGTAGCGTCGGGAGCAAAAGTTGAGAAGAGCAGCTGCAAGTTACAAGTTACAAGTATCCAGCTGCGAGCTACGAGACGCGAGTTACGAGTATCATCAAGTATCCAGCATCCAGAATCCAAAATCACTCCTTCAATCCCTCAGTTCCTCAATCCTTCAGCCTTTCAATCCTAAACACTCTCCAGATTCTCAAAAGGAATAATCATATCGCCTTTGTATTTTAGCAGCAGGTTGGCAACGGCCATGGTGTCTTTTTCGCAGTATTTTACAATGCGGTCAATATCGTTTTCTTCCCAGTAAACTTTGGCAACCTGGCTGCCGTCAATGTCATCTTTTGGAGTTGGAATATTAAACAGCTCACACAACAGCGATAAAGACGTGTAATGTTTGTAATCGCCAAATTTCCAGAGTTGCAGGGTGTCGATCAAAATATCTTTAACCTCCCAGGGTTTGGCTCCGGCAATGTCGAGCACTTTCGGAAGCGTTAAGTTATTTACCAGGGCTCTTCTCGAAATGTAGGGGAAATCGAATTCCTGGCCGTTATGCGCACAAAGCCGGCGTTTACCGGCGCGTGCAAAACTATCTAAAGCATTAAAGAAATTCTGGATCAGCTTTTTCTCGTCATCATCGTAAAACGATTTCACACGAAAATAGGGTTCGCCTTTTTTTTGAACCACGTAACCGGCCGAAATACAGGCAATTTTGCCAAACTCGGCATAAATACCGGCTCGCTCGTACAGCTCGTGCGGTAACTTACCGTCGCTGATTTGGAATTGCATTTTTCGCTCCCAAAGTTGTTGCCATTTTTCGTTTAGCTCGGTATATTCCGGTGCAAGCGGAACGGTCTCGATGTCGAGAAAAAGAATTTCTTCGATGTTTAAGTTTTTAAGCATCAGGTTTTGTTTAAAGTTTGTAGTATGTGGTTGGTTAAAATCTGGATGGCAATTTTGTTTTTGCCGCCCTGTGGTACAATAATATCGGCGTACCGTTTTGTTGGTTCTATAAACTGGATATGACTTGGGCGAACCGTTTTTTTGTAGCGTTTCAATACCTGCTCAACATCTCTGCCGCGCTCTTGTATATCACGTTGTATCACGCGTGCCAGCCGAACATCCGAGTCGCAATCAACATAAACTTTTATATCCATTAAATCGCGTAATGCTGCATTTGTAAGACACAAAATTCCTTCAATTATCAACACTTGTTTGGGCTCAACAACATTTGTTTCTTCCTGCCTTGTGCAGCTGATAAATGAATACACCGGCTCTTCAATCGATAACCCTTGTTTTAGTTTTTTTACGTGGTCAATCATTAAATCGAATTCAATAGAATCGGGGTGGTCGAAGTTTTTCTGTCTCCTTTCTTCCAGCGAAAGATCGCTGTTGTCGTAGTAATACGAGTCGTGCGAAAGTATTGCTACTTCGTTATCGCAGAACTTCTCGCTAATTTTTTTTACAACCGTGGTTTTTCCCGAACCGGTGCCGCCTGCAATGCCAATTACCAGCATATTGTCCAATTTATTTGTTAAATGATACTTGAAGATTAAAATTTAACGCTAAGAAAACACTATTTTCGCAGCCATAAAAGCACAAGTTACAAAAAATAGACAGCAATGATTAATCACGTCGTTCTTTTTAAATTGAAGGATTATCCGGCCGAAGAAAAAACGGAAATAATTGCCGAACTAAAAGCAATGTTATTGGGTTTAAAAGATAAAATCGCTGAATTGAAGCACATTGAGGTAGGCGAAAATTATGAATTAGACTCGAAAAGTTACGATTTGGCCTTGCTTTCGCATTTCGAAAGTGTTGAAGATCTGGATGTATACCGAGTGCATCCCGAGCATATGAAAGTGGTAAAACGTGTTGTCGAAACCACCGAGGCACGCGCTGCTGTTGATTTTAATTTTTAATCCGAATTTTAATAGTTATACGATAATCCGTACAAATTATGAGTAATCTGTATCCCATAAAATTCAACCCTATTTTTCATGAAAAAATCTGGGGTGGAAACCGAATGAAAACCATCCTGAACAAAGATTTTGGCGATATGCCCAACTGTGGCGAAAGCTGGGAACTTTCGGGTGTTGACGGAAATATTTCGGTGGTGAGCAATGGCTTTTTGGCCGGCAACGATCTGAATGAGTTGATTGAAATATATATGGGAGATTTGGTAGGCGACAAAGTTTATGAAAAGTTTGGAAATGAATTTCCACTGCTCATTAAATTTATCGATGCACAGGACGATCTGTCTATTCAGGTTCACCCCGATGATAAACTGTCGAAAGAAAGACACAATGCCTTCGGAAAAACTGAAATGTGGTATGTGGCCGGAGCCGAAAATGGAGCACTTATCAACTCCGGATTTAACCAGGTAGTTGATCGCGAGAAATACCTTGAATATTTCAACTCGGGTAAATTAACCGATTTGCTGCATTACGATGAGGCACAGGTTGGCGATGTTTTCTTTATTCCAGCCGGTCGTGTTCATGCTATTGGAAAAGGCTGTTTGGTGGCCGAAATTCAGCAAACATCGGATGTTACTTACCGTATTTTCGATTACAACCGCAAAGACGATAAAGGAAACGAGCGCGAATTGCATACCGATTTGGCATTGGATGCCATCGATTTTTCGTACTCGAGCCAGTACAAAACAGATTACAAAACCGAGGAAAATAAAGCGGTAGAAATTGTAAGCTGCCCGTATTTCACTACAAATATTATCGAATTCAATAAAGAGCAGGATAAAGATTACAACCAGCTTGATTCGTTTGTTATTTTCATGACTTTGGAAGGCGATTTTGAAATTGTTACCGAAGAAGGATCAGAAACAGTAGCGATGGGAGAGACCGTTCTTTTGCCTGCCAGCATTGAATCGGTGCAGTTGAAGCCAAAAAGCGAATCGGTAAAAATTCTCGAGGTTTATATCAAATAGCAGAATATTTCTTACCTTAAGAAATCATTCTAAAAACGCACCTTTTATGGAGATAAAAGAAGCTCAGTTTGTGATGAGCAATACTGCAGTCGACAAATGTCCGGCACCCGATCGGCCGGAGTATGCATTTATAGGCCGGTCGAATGTGGGCAAGTCGTCGTTAATAAATATGCTCACCAACAAAAGATCGTTGGCGAAAATTTCGGGTAAACCCGGGAAAACGCGCCTGATCAATCATTTTCTTATCAACAAAGAATGGTACCTGGTTGATTTGCCTGGCTACGGTTACGCGCAAGTGCCGAAAGCCGAGCGCTTGAAATGGGAGAAAATGCTCAAAAATTATATCCTGAAACGTGAAAATCTGTATTGTCTGTTCGTATTGATCGATTCGCGTCATGAAGCGCAAAAAGTTGATCTTGAATTTATGGAATGGCTGGGCATTAGCGAAATTCCTTTCAATATAGTTTTTACCAAAACAGATAAGCTGAAACCAAAGGAGTTGGAAAACAACTTGAAAGCTTACGAAGAAAAGATGTTTCAGATTTGGGAAACAATGCCCGGGTATTTTATATCTTCGGCTGAAAAGGGAATTGGAAAAGACGAAATTCTGGGGATGATAGACGAGGTGAATAAAGCCCACTAGATTTTCGTAGAATTGAACAAACTATATGAGCTAACAATTATTTAAGAAACACGTAAAGTTGTTAACTTTGCAAAATCTTTAATATTCAAAGAAATCAAGATGGCGAAACGTAGAGTAATGCTGAATTTTACTTCTGAAATGTGGTCAAACCAACTCGCCATATCTACTCCAACACAATTTGTTGAAACAAAAAAATCATTAAATAAATGGAGATGAAAACTCACCCACTGAAAATTTTTACCGGTCGTGCAACACGGCATTTAACTGAAAAAATTTGCGATAGTCTGGATGTTGATCTGGGACATTCGTCGTGCCCGGTTTTTGCCGACGGCGAATTTGAACCCTGTTACGAAGAGACGATTCGTGGCTCGCATATTTTTATTGTGCAGTCAACACCACCTACTGCCGATAACCTGTTGGAGCTGTTGTTAATGGTTGATGCCGCAAAACGTGCAAGCGCTTACAAAGTAATTGCAGTAATACCTTATTTTGGTTATGCACGTCAGGACCGCAAAGACAAACCAAGGGTTTCTATCGGTGCGAAACTGGTTGCCGACCTGCTTACCGTTTCCGGAATCGACAGGCTGATTACTATGGATTTGCATGCCGACCAGATTCAGGGATTTTTTGATGTACCCGTAGATCATTTATACGCTTCAACGCTTTTTGTTCCGTTTATCGAAAAAATGGGACTGGATAATGTCGTTATCGCGTCGCCTGATGTGGGTGGTACAAAACGTGCCAATACCTATGCAAAAATGTTAAACACAGGTATCGTTATTTGTCACAAAACACGTGCACGTCCTAACGAGGTGGGTAACATGACGGTTATTGGTGATGTTGAAAACAAAGATGTAATTATTGTTGACGACATGATTGACACTGCAGGAACAATTACCAAAGCTGCCAACCTGATGAAGAAAAAAGGTGCAAGAAGTGTTCGCGCTTTTGCGGCACACGGAGTACTATCGGGTCCGGCCTTGGAACGAATTGAAAAATCGGAGTTGGAGGAAGTATATTTTACCGATTCGATTAAACCAAAAACAGGCTGCGATAAAATTAAATACATCACTACTGCTGAGGCTTTTGGCGAAGCCATTCGCAGAGTTTATAAAAATCAGTCAATAAGTTCGTTATATTATAAATAATTTCTATTTTTGCACCGCTTTTTCCATAAGCAGACGCATTAATGATGTGTATGCTGTTTGCCCGACCAAAAGGAAGGGAGGACTGAGTACCATATTTATTAACGTAAATTATTTAAAATGAAATCAGTAGTAATTAAAGGAGAATTAAGAAGTTCTCTTGGAAAGAAAGACGCAAAAAAACTTCGCGCAGAAGAGAAAGCTCCTGCAGTATTGTACGGTGGCGAGCAGCCAATTCACTTCGCAGTTTCTTTTGCCGAGTTAAGACAATTAGTTTATACACCAAGCGTATACCTTATCGACCTTGACATTGATGGTACTGTGTATAAAGCAATTATGCAAGACATTCAGTGGCACCCGGTTGAGGAGTTAGTACTTCACGTTGATTTCCTTGAAATTAAAGACGATAAACCAGTAAAAATCAACATTCCTGTAAAAATTGAAGGTTTTGCTAAAGGTTTAAGAAAAGGTGGTAAATTAAACAGTACACTTCGTCGTTTGAGTGTAAGAGCTTTGGCTGATAAATTACCTGATACAATTAATATTGATGTAACAAAACTTGATATCGGCCAAAGTATTAAAGTGGCTGACCTGAATATTCCTGGAATCGAGCTGTTAGATCCTAAATCGAATGTTATTGTTGGTGTTGGTATCACTAGGGCTGCAAGATCTGCTGCCGGTGCCATGGTTGACGACGACGAAGAAGAGTCAGCTGAAGAAGCTGAAGCACCGGAATCTTCAGAAGAATAAATTATATTCAAGTGAAATAAGTCTTGCTTAAGCAGGGCGAATCATCTGAAATAAAACTAAAAACAGATGAAATACTTAATTGCCGGACTAGGTAATATAGGACCAGAATATAAAAATACTCGCCATAATATTGGCTTTCAAATATTGGACGCACTCGCTGAGGCGTCCAATATTAGTTTTAGCGATAAGCGTTACGGTTTTGTGGCCGAATATAAGTTCAAAGGCCGAACGTTTATTTTGCTAAAGCCAACCACCTACATGAATCTGAGTGGACGGGCAGTAAATTACTGGTTACAACAAGAAAAGATTGATATAAAAAACATGCTCGTGCTGGTTGACGACCTGGCATTGCCCTTTGGTACGCTCAGAGTACGTGCAAAAGGCGGAGCCGGCGGACACAATGGGCTCGAAAACATTAACCAGGTGCTGGGACGAAACGATTATGCCCGTTTGCGCTTTGGTATTGGCGACGATTTCCATAAAGGCCGCCAGGTAAACTATGTGTTAGGCGAGTGGTCGAAAGAAGAGCAAAAGGAATTGCCATTTAAGATCGACGATTCCATTGAAATTATAAAAAGCTTTGGAACGCTTGGTGTCGAGCGCACAATGAATTTCCATAACAAAAAATAGATGGCTGAAGGAGTTCGCATAGATAAATGGTTGTGGGCCGTGCGGATCTTTAAAACCCGCAGTCAGGCTACCGAGGCCTGTAAAAAAGGCCATGTAACAATTGGTGATTCAGTGATAAAAGCCTCGCGCGAAGTACATGTGGGCGAGGTAATAAAAGTGCGGAAATCGCCGATTACCAAAAGTTTTAAAGTGCTGGCGCTTACCGGAAAAAGAATGGGAGCCAAACTGGTTACTGATTTTGCTGAGGATGTGACGCCACCCGAGGAAATCGAATTGCTCGAGATGCAAAAAAATATGCGTTGGAGTGTACGTGAGAAAGGCACCGGGCGACCAACCAAAAAGGATCGTCGCGATTTGGATGACTTTTTTGAGTGGTAAGAATGAGAAAGAGTGAGTTTAAGATTGACAAGAGAATTTGAGCGCTGAGACTTTGTGAAAGTGAAATTGATGGAGATTGATACCGGATACTTGATTTTAGATACTCGTAACTTGAGGCTGGTAGCTCGCGGCTCGTAACTTGAGTCGTTAAAACAAAAAACAATAATTATGCTTGTAGCAAAACAAAAACGAAAAGAGAATATTGCCGAATATATCCTGTATTTGTATCAGATTGAAGACATGATCAGGGCTTTTAAAATGGATATGGAGCTTATTGAAGAGCGTTTGGTGTCCAATTACAAAGCCGATGATAAAACAAAAGCTGCTATTACCGACTGGTATGCTAATTTATTGCTGATGATGGATAAAGAGCAGATCAGGGAAAAAGGGCATCTGCAATTTCTTACCAACCTGGTTTCGGATGTTAACGATTTTCATTTAAAGCTTATGGAAACCTCGAAAGACGGCATGTACGTGCAAACCTACAAAACGGTTGCTGGGCTGGTGTCGGAGTTAAAAGAGAAAAATCCGGAAGCGAAAAATGATGTCGACCTGGGAATTACCGCTGTATACGGTTTTCTGCTGTTAAAAATGCAACAAAAAGATATTTCGATCGATACGCTGGAAGCCATAAAACGCATCAGTAAATGGTTGGGTGATTTATCGAAACTGTATCGCGATTTCGAAAACGGCGATTTTGATTTCTAACCAGCTTTTTAGTTTATACCCCAACCCGTAATTTTTACTTGCTTCTGATTTTCATATTACCTCCGTGTTTTTATTGCTCCTGTAATAAAAATAAATGCGCGAGTAAGTAAAACTGATTAGCGAGCTAAAGATAAACGAGTGCGAGCTACAAAAAAACATGAGCGAGCTATACTCGCATGTTAATATTAGATACTCGCACGGTAATAATTCTAGCTCGCAAGGCATTATTAATAGGTCGCAGGATAAAATAGTATACTCGCAGGGTAATAATAAGTAAAGGGAATATGTTTGTGCATTAAAAACTACGGCAACTTGTTCGTTTCCCAAACCATTTGTAGCGGTTATTGGCTACAAAACGATATAATTTGTTGCGCCAGCTTTTAGGCAGAATTTTAAATACTGCCAGCCAGCTCCACGGAGCTTTTAGGTACCTGCAGATTTCAAGCACTGCTTCCGATTCAGAAAATACCTGATTGTTGTGAATAAGCACTACGGTGTTAATTTCAAGTGGCAAATCAAACTCCTTTAATAGTTGTTGTCCTTCATCCGATTGCAGCGGAATAAGCTTAAAATGGCTCTCACGCGCTTTTTTCAGTATAATATCAACGGCTGAATTACAGAGATTACAAACACCGTCGAAAAGTAGTATCATTTGTTTGTGATTCACACAAGCATAACAAATGGTTAGGTTTTAAGTTGAGCAGGAAAGAAGCGGGTTATTTATTGGTTTTATAGTCGGTTATTAAGCCAAGTGCTAACCAGTTGGCCACAGCCTGGCGGTTATCGGGAATAACCAAACGTTTTACATCGCGCTGGTGGTTCATATTTCCAAGTTCGATAAAAACGGCAGTAGGCCAGGTATTTCTCACCACGTACAAATTTCGGGTTGATACTGTGCCGGTGTAACCGCGATTAGGCTGAACTTCGTGGTATTTTTTTTCAATCGTGTCGCGAAGAATTTTACATGCTTTTTCTCCGGTTTCGCTGCGTTTGTCGTGATAGAAAAAGATATCGATGTTTTCGCCTTTGGATCTTGAATCGACATGCACCGCAATCATCCGCTGAAAGGATCCTTTGTGCTTTTTATACAGACTATTCACTGCCTCAGTACGTTGACGTAGGCGCCGGGTTTGATTCAGCGGAATTTGTAGGTTCGGATAACAAACTTCGTCTTTATCGGCTTTAAGGCTGTATTCATCACGAATTCCGTCGTTTTTGTCGCGGGTGATCATGTAAACTGTGGCACCATTTTCAATAAGCTTTCGTGCAAGGCGTAGGGTAACATCGTATGCATATTCATCTTCATAAACATGATAGCCATTGTATTTTCCAACAGCACCGGGGTCAGGGCCTCCATGTCCGCCAACCAGGTAGTACACAGCTCCTTTCAGATCGTTGCTTTTAATTTCAACATCAGCATATTCGCTGCCAAAAATATCGTAACGTACAACTTTGCCGGTTCCTTTTGAAGGGGTGGCGCTTGTTGTTGGCGTAGCCGGCAATTTTGCCGTATCAGGAAGTTTGTATTTTACACCGGCAAGCAAGGTGTTATTTTTCCCCAGGTTGGTTTTGTTTAAGGCAATAAAATCATCCATATATTCCGATGATGATAAACCATATCTGGTTAGCAAACGGTATATTCCATCGCCTTTTAGTGCAACAACTTCTTTGGTTTGCGAAAGGCTGTTTAAGGGAAGCAGAAATATTGCCAAAAATAAGATGAAAATTACCTTGGTAACTGAATTAATATGTAAGTTTAAACCGAACATGTTCACTACTATTTTGTTTCCTTTGCACAACATTTAATGCTAAAATAGAATTAACGGAAAAAACTATTATTTATTTATGCGACAAACTATCAGCTATCTGTTGTTAATAACTTGCCTTCTATTCACTTTTTCGTGTAAAACACAATTTGTTCAAAAAAGTTATGAAATCGAGAATGTTTCTGTCTCAGAGGAGATTGGAACAATGGATAGTACTATTGTAAAGCTTTATGCTCCATATAAAAACATACTTGAAAAAGATATGAACCGGGTGCTTGCCATCTCTGAAAATGAATTGGTTAAAGACAAACCGGAAAGTCTGTTGACTAACTTTTTGGGCGACTTATTATTGGAGCAAGGAGCAGTAGTGGCTAATGATCATCAATTGAATCTTACGCCTGCCGTCTCATTCTTTAATTACGGCGGCATACGTTCAACACTTCCGAAAGGGGAGATTACCGTAGGAAATATTTTTGAGTTAATGCCTTTCGAGAACGAATTGGTATTTTTAGAACTTAAAGGCGAAAAAATGCAGGCTTTTATGGATTATATTGCCGATCATGGAGGAGGAAGTGTTGGAGGAGCGCAAATGGTTATTGCCGATGATAAAGCCGCAGATGTGAAAATAGGAGGCGAGAAAATCGATGTCAATAAAAGCTACTGGTTGGTAACGAACGATTATGTGGCAGCTGGTGGCGATGGACTTGAAATGCTAGCCGAAAATGAGCAGCTTATAAACAGTGGAGAAAAAATACGTGATGTGATAATCGAGTATCTGGAAGAATTGACAGCTAACGATCAGCGTGTTAATCCAAAACTGGATGGGAGGATAAAATAATGAACCGAAGAAGATTTATAAGAAACGTTGCTGCCGGAACAGCTGGGATTACGCTGGGAGCAGTACCATACGAATTATTTGCACACGAAGATTTTACCACGATATCGATATTGCATACCAACGATATTCACTGTCATATTGAACCGTTTACCGGCACCAACGAACGATATGCGAACAAAGGTGGTTTAGCACGAATTGCCAAATTGGCCACGCTTGAGCGGCAAAAAAATCCAAATACCTTGTTGCTCGACGCCGGTGATATGTTCCAGGGAACACCTTACTTTAACTACTTTAAAGGGGAGTTGATGTTAAAAGTGATGAGCGAGGCCGGTTACGATGCCAGTACAATTGGGAACCACGAATTTGATAACGGTTTGCAGGGTATAAAAGATCCGCTGCCAAATGCCAAATTCCCAATCATTTCTTCGAATTACGATTTCTCTGATACCATTTTATCAGGAAGTTTCCCGGAGTATAAGATTTTTAAGCGCGACGGAGTAAAAATCGGAATTTACGGAGTAGGTATCGAATTGGAAAATTTGGTTGGAAAGAAGAATTACGGAGAAACAGTTTATAACGATCCGCTGGTTGTTGCACAGAAAATGGAAAGTTTTCTGAAAAACGAGAAGAAGTGTGATCTGGTAATTTGTCTGTCGCATTTAGGATTACGCTACCGCGACAACAAGGTAAGCGACATGAATCTTGCTGCTGAAACATCGTACACCGATTTGATTATTGGCGGACATACACACTCGTACCTTGAAAAACCGTTGGAAGAAAAGAATAAGCTCGGACAACCTGTAATTGTAAATCAAGCCTGGTGGGGGGGCCTTGTGGTTGGAAAGGTTGATTTTGTTTTTGAAAAATCAAAAGGGAATAAAAAAGCTGTTTATTCCGATCTGCTATAAAAATTCATTTGCCTATGAACCGATTTCACAGGCTGTTACTTTCTGTTAGTGGTGGTACATTATTAAGTTTGCCCTGGCTCGGATTTCCCGGGTGGGTACTTTTTGTTGCGTTTATTCCGCTGCTTTACCTCGAAAATTTCTTTTTCAAATATAAAGAAGGCTTTCCGCCCGTGTCGTTGTGGGGCCATGTATTTCTTGCTGCTCTCATTTGGAATGTTTTGGCTTCGTGGTGGATGACAAAAGTTTCGTTGGTTGGAGTGGGATCTGCAATGATTTTCAACGCCTTTTTGATGTCGTTGGTCTGGTGGGCGGCTCATTCTATTCGAAGAAAATTATCGTCGCCGCTGGGTTATATTTCGTTGGTCGTATTTATAATTTCACTCGAATACCTACAGTTTAAATGGGACATTGAATGGCCTTGCCTGCAATTGGGGAGTGTTTTGGCCAATCCAGTAAAAATCATTCAGTGGTATGAATACACAGGAACTTTTGGCGGGTCGTTATGGATACTGCTGTTGAATCTGTTTCTGTTTCAACTTTTGCGGAATATTCAGCTAAAAAGCCCACTGAAAAAAACGATTACCAGTTCAACAGTTTTACTGGTGTTGTTGATCGTTCCGTCAATCATTTCTTTTCGGATGTATTCCTCATACATGGAAAAAGAAAATCCAATAAACATTGCGATAGTCCAGCCCAACGTCGATCCGTATAATGAGAAGTTTGACATGGAAGCAGAAACACAAAAGCTGGATGATTTTCTGCGTTTGGCGGCCGAAGTAACCAACGATAGTACCGACTTTATTGTTGGCCCGGAAACCCTGTTTGAACATCAAACGCTATGGAAGGAGGCAACCCTTGATTCGAATACATTTTTAAATCGTCTGCAGAATTTTCTTCAGCAATACGAAAACACTGAAATGGTGTTCGGGGTTTCATCGTATAAAGTGTACGAAAATGAAGAAGATATCACTTACACGGCACAGCAGAACAATGGCATAATTTACGACCGCTACAACACGGCAATGCTTTTTAACAAAGCCGGTGAGGTTCAGATCTACCATAAATCGAAATTGGTTGCCGGTGTTGAAAAGGTGCCATTTCAAAAGTATTTCTCCTTTCTGAAAAATAATTATATCGATTTGGGAGGTGCTTCCGGATCGCTGGGGAGACAAAATGAAGCCTCAAACCTGCTAGCCGAAAAAGCGGTTATAGCGCCGGTGATTTGTTTCGAATCCGTGTTTGGCGAATATGTGGCCGATTACGTAAAAAAAGGGGCTGATGTAATTTTTGTAATCACCAACGATGGCTGGTGGAAAAATTCACGGGGTTATAAACAGCACCTGTTGTTTTCGCAATTGCGGGCAGTTGAAACACGGCGTAGCATTGCACGGTCGGCAAACACCGGAACCTCGTGTTTTATCAACCAGCGTGGCGATGTTTTACAAGCAACAAACTGGTGGCAGGAAACTGCAATCGCCGGATCGGTCAATAAAAATGAAGCACTTACTTTCTATGTAAAACATGGCGATTTTATCGCCCGTACTTCGGTGTTTATAAGTGTATTACTGGTATTGCTGGTGTTTGTGAGAAGGTTCGCGTAAGGACAAAAAAATTCCGCACTAATCCATTGTGAAAACCCCTGTATAACAGGATTTGAGCGCCCGGCTGATCAAACTTCCACCGGTCCGAAGACTCATCCCGATAAATCGGGACTACAAGGCCTGTTTTTACAACCATAAAGAGCTTACTCGGTTCAATTTTTTCTGTTGAGTTTACCAATTTATAGATCAATGCGGAAAATATTTTTTCTCTCTCAATGAACTCGTTTTGTATAACCCAAATGTAGGCGTATGCTTTGGTATATGCAAATTTTAGAGGTTAATTTTGATGAACGAAAAGGTAATGTATTGTTGGATAGTTTATTAAATAGTAACGATTTTTATGAAATTTTCATCGTATTATATATGTTGCTTTACCAGTTAAATATTTATGATATATAATTGGGAATTTAGAGCCGCTTATGATAAGATAATTTAGAAAATAGCACTTGAATTCGTAATAAAATGACGTTTTTGAACTATCATTTTTGATACCGGAACGGATCTTTTGAACGGCTAAAAGAACTCTATTTCGTTAGAGAAAAAACGATTAAAATTACCGGATAAGAAGGTTGCATGATGATCGGGATGTCCATCTACATTCTTCTCCCAAATCACCTGAAATCCCATCTGTCGAAAATGATCAACTTTCAGGTTTTGAAACGTAACACCTGCCAAAATATAATTCTTCAATTCTTCCCTTTTTTTAAAGTAGAATAACATCTTATTAATAAGGTAATAAGTGTTGTCAAGCGAATTAGAATAGATCGAATAAAAGTAAAATACAGGAGTATCTTCGTCGTTGTGGCGTGCCAGGTCGTTTGTTGTTAGCTGGTTTTCCAGCATTTTTTGATCTCTTATTTTCTCATAAACTTCGTATTTCAATGGCAATATCGAAACATGCCCGCCATGATAACCCGATTGGTCGCGAATAACGAAGTTTAAACCGGGTAGTAAACGTGTTGCGGTTTTAATCACATCGCGGCTAAGCGGATTACAGTTTTTCTGGTTTTGTTGGATGTAAGTAATAAAGTCAAAATCCTTATCGTCGGTCAGCGATACAATTCGTGTGGTATGCAACTCTTCATCAGTTTTGAATTCTTTGGCACTTTTTACCACGCTCGACAACAGTGTTAGCGAGTACAACCAGCGTTTAAAGTCAAAATATACAGGAATGGGTTGTTCGGTATTCAGGTTACGAACTACCTGGTGTGGAATTCCCATGTTTTCGATCAAAATTCTTTCCTTATCAGCTTTTATCAGGCTCTCGTTTTTTTCCCAACGGATAACAGTCCGTACATCCACATCGAGCATGGCTGCAAAATCAATTTGAGTCAGTTGCCGGTGTTTGCGGTAATCGACCAGTAACTCACTTAAGGAGTAGTACTTTTTCATATTGTGTGACATGAATTAAAGATAGTGAAAATATGATTTATATCAACCTGACATTGAGTGTCATATCCTGTTTCGACGGCGCACTGTATTTTTGCTTCCGAAAGTTTTTAAAACGAACAGAATATAAAGAGCTCCCGATGATTAAATCGGATCAAAGTTCTTATTGTCAGGGGAAGGAAGATGCCACCAGCAAAGCTCTGATCTTTGCGGGTTGGCATTGACTCTTCGACTGAAAAAATTCTGGATTCAGGAAACGGTTGAAACACAAAACATCATAGAGAATCAGGACTTCGGTTATTATGGCCGGGGTCTTTTTTTTTTGAAAAAAACAGATTAGTACCCCCAAAAAAGCCCTGATAGTAACCACGACATTTACCTTACAAAGACAAACGCACTTCGTAAACTTCTAATTTTAAATTTACATCGAATTGTAAACTGATCTGAATACCCATTAAATAAGAATATTACCCGGATTTTCAGGTAATTGAGATCATTGGGGAAGAAGTTAAAGTAGAAACAATGGGGGTGGCCCAATTTGGGAATTGCTGAATTAGGAATGAATAAGCAGCATCGTTACAAGAGTGAAAAATGAAGCTACCATAATGATTGCCCCAACGGCCAGATATTTTTCAATTGTTGTTTTCATGTTTATCTCGTTTTAAAATTGTTTCACTGGCAAAGTTACTGCGGCAAAGGGAGAGATTACATGACACGGAATGTCAGGTAGATAAAAATGCAACTTTCTATTTGGGCAACCAATGATTAGTAACTCATGCAGATGAAAAGAAAAAAGTCGTAACCGTTTGAATATTAGTTACGACTTTTTATAAGGTGTGATCCCACCGGGATTCGAACCCAGATCGCAAGAACCGGAATCTTGTATTCTATCCATTGAACTATGGGACCAGTATTGGCTGCAAAAGTAACAAAATTCCCGAATGTCCATCGTTCAATTGCAAGTTAGCTTACCAATAAATGTTGATAAAATCGTTCTCTTCACTCATCGCACATTTTTTTATATCGCTACATTTGTCGGCATAAAGCTATGACTATGGAGGAGAGAACAGGACTGGCCATAAAGAAGTTTAACGATTACGTTGACTCTTTTACAGGACTTAGCGAAGATCAGCTTACGAATTTCGAGATAAAGAAAAATCATTCATTACGTGTTGCTGATCTTGCGTTACTATTGGCTAAAAATATGGAGCTCAACGAAACGGAAGCTCAACTTGCCTATTTAATAGGATTGTTTCACGATATTGGAAGGTTTCGGCAGCTGAAAGAATACAACACTTTTAATGATGCCAAATCGGTTGATCATGCCGAATTGGGAATTGAAGTTTTACAGCAAGGCGACTTTTTTAATGATTTGGATGACGGTCAGGTAGAATTAATATTCCTGGCAATCCAACAGCACAATAAGCTTGGGCTTACAAAGGACATGACGGATAAAGAGCGACTTTTTGCCAAACTAATCCGCGATGCCGATAAGCTTGATATCCTACGCGTAATAACCGATTATTATTCCAATCCGAAGGCAACGCCAAATCATACTTTAACCTGGGAAATGCCAAAAGGAGGAATGGTATCAAAAGATGTCTCGAAACAGATATTGAAAGGGGCCCCGGTGTCAAAAGAAAGCATTACCAACGAACTTGATATTAAAGTTATGCAGCTTTCGTGGGTGTACGATTTAAACTACAGGCCGTCGTTCGAGTTAATGATGGAAAAACGTTACCTGGAGAAAATCTATAACTCGATGCCCAAAAACGATACGGTGATTGAAATCTACCGAAAAGTAAAAGTATTTGTAGAAAATAAGTTGATTGCCTGATGCAGAAAATCATAACGGTATCGACACCGCAACATAACATATTGGTTGACATTACTTCTGAAGTAGCGGATGTAGTGAAGACGGCAGGTATTAAAAGTGGGGCGGTAAACGTTTATGTGCAGGGAGCAACAGCAGGAATTATGATTCAGGAAAACTGGGATGATTCGGTGCAGAACGACGTGGTAAGCCTGATGAAAAAACTGATACCCGCAGGTGTTTGGGAACACGATGCGCAGGATAATAATGGTGATTCGCACCTGAAAGCCGGAATGGTAGGTCCGAGTGAAACAATCCCGATCGTGAATGGCAAAATGGGCCTGTCTACCTGGCAAAATATATTTTTATGCGAATTCGACGGGCCAAGAAATTCCCGAAATATTGTTATAACCTTAATAGATTCGGAAAAATAATGGCGAACAGGCTGGTATGCATGTGTAATTTTGTTGATGAAGCGGAGATTAAAAAACTCTTGGAAAAGGGAGCCGATTCTACTGCTCAGATTCAATCGTTAACACGTGCAGGAACATCTTGTGGTCGTTGTTTGCCCGTTATTGATGGTTTGGTTGAAGAGCATTTAAAAACAAAACCCAAGCCACAACAAGGAAAGCTGCGACTCGGGTTCTAAACACAACATCAAAATATTTTCGTTAGAAGTATCTTGGCGATACTACTTCTTCTTTCTTAAATCTTAGTTCGTAAGAGATCATTACTTCGTGCGTACCATTGTTGTAATGCTTCACATTGCTGGTGGCAAAATCAATGGCATAACCAACACGTAATTTTTGGTCAAATATCCATTGGGCAATAAAACCGTAAGAAGATCCTGTACGATACATGGCACCGAGCCAGAACTTCTCCTTAATAAGGAAGTTTCCTGTCAGGTCGAACTGAAGCGGAGTACCAGTTTCAGATGTAAACGACGCTTTTGTAAACATGGTCGGTTTGAATTTTACATTCTCACCCATATCAAAAACGGCACCGGCAATCAGGAAATAGTGGCGTAATTCTCCTTCAACCGAGAAGCTTTCCATATCGTTTTCGAAGGTAGTGCTCACTAATTTCGGAACTGAAAGGCCTACATAGGCTCTCTTACTGTATAAAAAGGCACCTACACCAAAGTTTGGTTTGAATGCATTTTTTATTTCACCTGCAAAATTCGGGTCGCCCGGGTCTAAAATGGTATACTCTGCTAAGTTGTTGGAGTAATTGGTAAAACCACCTTTTAATCCCAATCTTAAACTTGTTTTCTCGCTGAGTGGAACCAGGTAAGAATAATCGGCAAAAACATAAAAACGTTTTTCTAATCCAACTTTATCATTCATTACATTTAAACCCAGCGCAACACGTTCATTTTTTAGTGGAGCCTGTACCGAGAAGGTATAAGTTGTAGGAGCTCCGTCCCAACCGGTCCACTGATGGCGTCCAAGAGCCATAAATCCTACCGACTCCCATGTACCGGCATAAGCCGGGTTAATGGTTTGTGTATTGAACATGTATTGTGTAAACATCGGATCCTGTTGGGCATTTGAGGTAAATGCTGCTACTACTATTGCCAGAATCCCTAAACCTTTGATTATATTTAATTTTGCTTTCATCATTTTAAATTTTTTCAGATTTGACATTCATTAATTAATCAATTAATTATTTAGGAATATAAATCCGGTAATAGGTTCTTTACTTCCATCATTAAAGTATAGGATGTAGTAGTAAGTTGCTGTTGGTAACTGTTCGTCACCTACCTGCATGTCGTGCATCGATGTGCCATCCCACCATGCATCTACATCTCCCCAGTAGTCCTCATTTCCATAGCGTTCCTTCTCGTAAACCAGGTTACCCCATCTGTTAAAGATTTCTATTCTGGCATCCGTGTAATCGTCTCCAAGTACTCTTTCTTCATTGCCACCCTGGTCGCCTGTACAGTAAATCATCATTTTGAAATAATCGTTGTAACCATCCTGGTTTGGAGAGAAGGCGTTTGGAATAACCGGTTCTCCACATGCAAACTTTTCAGGTACAGGTCGGTCATCTACTGCATCCCTCCAGTCACGTACTCCGTCATCATCTATATCCTGTAAGTAGGCATCAGAACCAATAGCATTTTGTCCACGCGACCATCCTTCAGTAATGGCGTTGTAAGTATCGTAAGCATCGTCCAGACCATCTCCGTCAGCATCGTTTCCAATGAAACTTACATCTGCAATAGAGTCATTCGGGAATTCATCCCAACCTTCAATATTGTCGTCTTCACCTTCACTATCTGTATCAGTATCTATGTAGTCAGGTGTACCATCCAGGTCCGTATCCCAAGGTTCGTAAGTAATACCGTTGTTTGCCGGATCATAGGCATCATCCCATCCGTCTCCGTTTGAGTCGGTACCCAGTGGAAGGATATAGTCATATTCTCCATCTTCTGCAATTGTTGATTGCCACTCGATGTTGTCTACAATTCCGTCATTATCAGAATCAATGTCTAAACGGTCGACAATACCATCACCATCTGAATCCAATGATGTTTGATCAAGTGCATTTTCTTCTTCAATAATATCTAAAATACCGTCGTCGTCGTCGTCAATATCATCGTTATCTGGTACGCCGTCGCAATCGCTATCAAGAAGAACTTGGATGGTCACCTCTGCTGTGTCACATTCTTCAGTATTAAATGTATTACATACTGAGTAAGTGAAGGAAACAACAGCTTCATTGGCTTCTTCATTCACATAAAGTAATTCTCCATCTGTAACACTTACGTTGTTCGGCAGATCGGTAAGAATATTAAAGCTTACATTCTCACGGGTAAATCCTTCGTCGTTGGCAAAGAGATCGAAATCTCCCGAAACCATTCCACCCGGACAATAAATTAATGTAAGAATATCAGCGTTTGCTTTAAATGGTTCTATTTCAACGCAGCGAATACCAAAATCAAGTGTTAGATCTACTCTGTTTGTTGCACTTAATTCTGCAGATTTAGGACCACTTGTTCCACCACAATAAACGTATTCAGTTTCGTTGGTAGCCATGCCGCTTTTGTCAACTATAGTACCCTCAGGTAAGATCTTGATTAATCCTGTTGCTTCAAGTTGCTGAGCATAGTTCTGAACAAATGCATCCATAACCAGGCTGGCAGTATATGTCCCCCAGATATCTTCTGTATTTCCTGGTCTTGTTCTCCAGTAACCCAATATACCTACAATGATATCTTCAGTATATCCGTTAGGACCTTCCACATGAATATTTGGAGTTGTTACACTACCGAAGATACCTGCTTTATTTAGTTCTCCTTCATTTTCTGGTCCCGAGTAGCTACCGTCGCCATTCAAGTCAATCCATTCCCAACTTGCAAAGTCAACGTATCCATCGGCATCCGGAATATTAAGTGTTACCTGGTCATCGTTATTAGCATCGAACCATTCATCCTGAACGTCGTTGCCATTTAGATCGTACCATACAAAGTCACCTAAAACTGCAAGGTCAGATAATTCGTAACCAAAGTCCTGGGTTTGGAATTCACAATCAGCAATTGTTGTAAAGAACAAACTTGATCCGGTAGGGTAGTAACCTTTAGCATTTAAGTTTGCATCCTGAACTTGTACCAGATAATCTCCAGGAACGATATTGGTGAAGTAGTATTCTCCGGCAGCATTGGTTATCTGCATAATAATTTCACCTGGAGTTTGTCCTTGTGGAATTAGTGTTACAACTGCATCTGGAAGAGGAGCACCGGTTAAAGTGTCATAAACAATACCGTCAATACGGTTTTGACCTTCGCAAAGTACAGTTACAGTAAAACTGCAAGAAGAAACATTTCCACATTCGTCAGTAGCTGTATAAGTTACGGTTGTAACTCCAATTGGGTACAGATCACTGGCATCAGTTGTTCCGTTATAATCGTTCGAATATGTAAAGTCACTACAGTTATCAGAAACAGTAGGAAGTGGAATCTGTACTATTGCATCTGGATTGTCAGCATCAATACTTACTACAACGTCTTCAGGGCAAACAATTACTGGAGCTGCATTATCTGAAACGATCACTGTTTGTGTAAATGAAGTTTCATTTCCGCAGTCGTCAGTAGCTGTCCATGTACGGGTTAAAGTATAGCTGTTTGCACAGTCACCGTCAGTTCTTGTTTCAGTAAATACCACCGGAACATCTGAATCGCAATTATCAGAAGCGGTCAGCACGTCAGCCTCAACAACGGCATCACACTCAGCAGTAATTTCAGCTGCCGGGAGTTCTTCAACAAATGTTGGGTTTATTTCGTCTTTTATGGTAACAGTATGTGACCAGTCATGAGTGTTTCCTTTACAGTCAGTGTAAGTCCATGTGTAAACCATGTCACCTTCACACTCAATCATTGCAGGCTCATCACCGGCAACAGGAGTCAGCATATTTCCACAAGCGTCTGTTACTTCAGGAGGAGTTACTCCTTCGAAATCAGTACAGTTTCAGAAGTATTTTCCGGCATAATAAAGTCTTCACGTTCGATAGTAACAGTATGTGACCAGTCGTGAGTGTTTCCTTTACAGTCAGTGTAAGTCCATGTGTAAACCATGTCACCTTCACACTCAATCATTGCAGGCTCATCACCGGCAACAGGAGTCAGCATATTTCCACAAGCGTCTGTTACTTCAGGAGGAGTTACTCCTTCGAAATCAGTAACACAAGCCACAGTTTCAGAAGTATTTTCCGGCATAATAAAGTCTTCACGTTCGATAGTAACAGTATGTGACCAGTCGTGAGTGTTTCCTTTACAGTCAGTGTAAGTCCATGTGTAAACCATGTCACCTTCACACTCAATCATTGCAGGCTCATCACCGGCAATAGGAGTCAGCATATTTCCACAAGCGTCTGTTACTTCAGGAGGAGTTACTCCTTCGAAATCAGCAACACAAGCCACAGTTTCAGAAGTATTTTCCGGCATAATAAAGTCTTCACGTTCGATAGTAACAGTATGTGACCAGTCGTGAGTGTTTCCTTTACAGTCAGTGTAAGTCCATGTGTAAACCATGTCACCTTCACACTCAATCATTGCAGGCTCATCACCGGCAACAGGAGTCAGCATATTTCCACAAGCGTCTGTTACTTCAGGAGGAGTTACTCCTTCGAAATCAGCAACACAAGCCACAGTTTCAGAAGTATTTTCCGGCATAATAAAGTCTTCACGTTCGATAGTAACAGTATGTGACCAGTCGTGAGTGTTTCCTTTACAGTCAGTGTAAGTCCATGTGTAAACCATGTCACCTTCACACTCAATCATTGCAGGCTCATCACCGGCAATAGGAGTCAGCATATTTCCACAAGCGTCTGTTACTTCAGGAGGAGTTACTCCTTCGAAATCAGCAACACAAGCCACAGTTTCAGAAGTATTTTCCGGCATAATAAAGTCTTCACGTTCGATAGTAACAGTATGTGACCAGTCGTGAGTGTTTCCTTTACAGTCAGTGTAAGTCCATGTGTAAACCATGTCACCTTCACACTCAATCATTGCAGGCTCATCACCGGCAACAGGAGTCAGCATATTTCCACAAGCGTCTGTTACTTCAGGAGGAGTTACTCCTTCGAAATCAGTAACACAAGCCACAGTTTCAGAAGTATTTTCCGGCATAATAAAGTCTTCACGTTCGATAGTAACAGTATGTGACCAGTCGTGAGTGTTTCCTTTACAGTCAGTGTAAGTCCATGTGTAAACCATGTCACCTTCACACTCAATCATTGCAGGCTCATCTCCAGAGATAGGAGTAATCAGGTCTCCACACGCATCATATACATTAGGAGGAGTAATCTCTTTGATATCACTAATACAAGCTACAGTTTCTAATGTATTTTCTGGCATAGCAAAATCTTTGCGTTCAATTGTAAATGCATAAGTCCAATCATGGCTGTGTCCAGCACAATCAGTAAATGTCCACACATAGTTTACAATTCCTTCACATCCAGGTATTGGATCTATTACTGGTCCAGTTACATTCGTAATTATATTTCCACAATTATCTTTTACGGTAGGTACTTGTGGTGTATATAAATGCTCAGGACAGTTTATTATTTCACCATCATCTGCCGGCATATTTTCAACGAAATCTACCACTTCAACATTGTAAGTATAAACCCAGTCGTGAGAGTTAAGGTCACAATCTGTGTAAGTGAAGGTATAAGTAATTGTTCCTTCACAGTCCACGTAAGTACCACCTTTAACAGCAGCCGATGGAGTTAATTCGTTTCCACAGTAATCAGTTACAGTAGGAGGAGTAGGTTCAGTGGCCAGAGAAGCACATGCAACAGGAGTTTCGTGTGTTTCATTAGCAGGCATTTGGAAGTCTACCACTTCAACATTGTAAGTATAAACCCAGTCGTGAGAGTTAAGGTCACAATCTGTGTAAGTGAAGGTATAAGTAATTGTTCCTTCACAGTCCACGTAAGTACCACCTTTAACAGCAGCCGATGGAGTTAATTCGTTTCCACAGTAATCAGTTACAGTAGGAGGAGTAGGTTCAGTGGCCAGAGAAGCACATGCAACAGGAGTTTCGTGTGTTTCATTAGCAGGCATTTGGAAATCTACCACTTCAACATTGTAAGTATAAACCCAGTCGTGAGAGTTAAGGTCACAATCTGTGTAAGTGAAGGTATAAGTAATTGTTCCTTCACAGTCCACGTAAGTACCACCTTTAACAGCAGCCGATGGAGTTAATTCGTTTCCACAGTAATCAGTTACAGTAGGAGGAGTAGGTTCAGTGGCCAGAGAAGCACATGCAACAGGAGTTTCGTGTGTTTCATTAGCAGGCATTTGGAAATCTACCACTTCAACATTGTAAGTATAAACCCAGTCGTGAGAGTTAAGGTCACAATCTGTGTAAGTGAAGGTATAAGTAATTGTTCCTTCACAGTCCACGTAAGTACCACCTTTAACAGCAGCCGATGGAGTTAATTCGTTTCCACAGTAATCAGTTACAGTAGGAGGAGTAGGTTCAGTGGCCAGAGAAGCACATGCAACAGGAGTTTCGTGTGTTTCATTAGCAGGCATTTGGAAATCTACCACTTCAACATTGTAAGTATAAACCCAGTCGTGAGAGTTAAGGTCACAATCTGTGTAAGTGAAGGTATAAGTAATTGTTCCTTCACAGTCCACGTAAGTACCACCTTTAACAGCAGCCGATGGAGTTAATTCGTTTCCACAGTAATCAGTTACAGTAGGAGGAGTAGGTTCAGTGGCCAGAGAAGCACATGCAACAGGAGTTTCGTGTGTTTCATTAGCAGGCATTTGGAAATCTACCACTTCAACATTGTAAGTATAAACCCAGTCGTGAGAGTTAAGGTCACAATCTGTGTAAGTGAAGGTATAAGTGATTGTTCCTTCACAGTCCACGTAAGTACCACCTTTAACAGCAGCCGATGGAGTTAATTCGTTTCCACAGTAATCAGTTACAGTAGGAGGAGTAGGTTCAGTGGCCAGAGAAGCACATGCAACAGGAGTTTCGTGTGTTTCATTAGCAGGCATTTGGAAATCTACCACTTCAACATTGTAAGTATAAACCCAGTCGTGAGAGTTAAGGTTACAATCTGTGTAAGTGAAGGTATAAGTAATTGTTCCTTCACAGTCCACGTAAGTACCACCTTTAACAGCAGCCGATGGAGTTAATTCGTTTCCACAGTAATCAGTTACAGTAGGAGGAGTAGGTTCAGTGGCCAGAGAAGCACATGCAACAGGAGTTTCGTGTGTTTCATTAGCAGGCATTTGGAAATCTACCACTTCAACATTGTAAGTATAAACCCAGTCGTGAGAGTTAAGGTCACAATCTGTGTAAGTGAAGGTATAAGTGATTGTTCCTTCACAGTCCACGTAAGTACCACCTTTAACAGCAGCCGATGGAGTTAATTCGTTTCCACAGTAATCAGTTACAGTAGGAGGAGTAGGTTCAGTGGCCAGAGAAGCACATGCAACAGGAGTTTCGTGTGTTTCATTAGCAGGCATTTGGAAATCTACCACTTCAACATTGTAAGTATAAACCCAGTCGTGAGAGTTAAGGTCACAATCTGTGTAAGTGAAGGTATAAGTAATTGTTCCTTCACAGTCCACGTAAGTACCACCTTTAACAGCAGCCGATGGAGTTAATTCGTTTCCACAGTAATCAGTTACAGTAGGAGGAGTAGGTTCAGTGGCCAGAGAAGCACATGCAACAGGAGTTTCGTGTGTTTCATTAGCAGGCATTTGGAAGTCTACCACTTCAACATTGTAAGTATAAACCCAGTCGTGAGAGTTAAGGTCACAATCTGTGTAAGTGAAGGTATAAGTAATTGTTCCTTCACAGTCCACGTAAGTACCACCTTTAACAGCAGCCGATGGAGTTAATTCGTTTCCACAGTAATCAGTTACAGTAGGAGGAGTAGGTTCAGTGGTCAGAGAAGCACATGCAACAGGAGTTTCGTGTGTTTCATTAGCAGGCATTTGGAAATCTACCACTTCAACATTGTAAGTATAAACCCAGTCGTGAGAGTTAAGGTCACAATCTGTGTAAGTGAAGGTATAAGTAATTGTTCCTTCACAGTCCACGTAAGTACCACCTTTAACAGCAGCCGATGGAGTTAATTCGTTTCCACAGTAATCAGTTACAGTAGGAGGAGTAGGTTCAGTGGCCAGAGAAGCACATGCAACAGGAGTTTCGTGTGTTTCATTAGCAGGCATTTGGAAATCTACCACTTCAACATTGTAAGTATAAACCCAGTCGTGAGAGTTAAGGTCACAATCTGTGTAAGTGAAGGTATAAGTGATTGTTCCTTCACAGTCCACGTAAGTACCACCTTTAACAGCAGCCGATGGAGTTAATTCGTTTCCACAGTAATCAGTTACAGTAGGAGGAGTAGGTTCAGTGGCCAGAGAAGCACATGCAACAGGAGTTTCGTGTGTTTCATTAGCAGGCATTTGGAAATCTACCACTTCAACATTGTAAGTATAAACCCAGTCGTGAGAGTTAAGGTTACAATCTGTGTAAGTGAAGGTATAAGTAATTGTTCCTTCACAGTCCACGTAAGTACCACCTTTAACAGCAGCCGATGGAGTTAATTCGTTTCCACAGTAATCAGTTACAGTAGGAGGAGTAGGTTCAGTGGCCAGAGAAGCACATGCAACAGGAGTTTCGTGTGTTTCATTAGCAGGCATTTGGAAATCTACCACTTCAACATTGTAAGTATAAACCCAGTCGTGAGAGTTAAGGTCACAATCTGTGTAAGTGAAGGTATAAGTGATTGTTCCTTCACAGTCCACGTAAGTACCACCTTTAACAGCAGCCGATGGAGTTAATTCGTTTCCACAGTAATCAGTTACAGTAGGAGGAGTAGGTTCAGTGGCCAGAGAAGCACATGCAACAGGAGTTTCGTGTGTTTCATTAGCAGGCATTTGGAAATCTACCACTTCAACATTGTAAGTATAAACCCAGTCGTGAGAGTTAAGGTCACAATCTGTGTAAGTGAAGGTATAAGTAATTGTTCCTTCACAGTCCACGTAAGTACCACCTTTAACAGCAGCCGATGGAGTTAATTCGTTTCCACAGTAATCAGTTACAGTAGGAGGAGTAGGTTCAGTGGCCAGAGAAGCACATGCAACAGGAGTTTCGTGTGTTTCATTAGCAGGCATTTGGAAGTCTACCACTTCAACATTGTAAGTATAAACCCAGTCGTGAGAGTTAAGGTCACAATCTGTGTAAGTGAAGGTATAAGTAATTGTTCCTTCACAGTCCACGTAAGTACCACCTTTAACAGCAGCCGATGGAGTTAATTCGTTTCCACAGTAATCAGTTACAGTAGGAGGAGTAGGTTCAGTGGTCAGAGAAGCACATGCAACAGGAGTTTCGTGTGTTTCATTAGCAGGCATTTGGAAATCTACCACTTCAACATTGTAAGTATAAACCCAGTCGTGAGAGTTAAGGTCACAATCTGTGTAAGTGAAGGTATAAGTAATTGTTCCTTCACAGTCCACGTAAGTACCACCTTTAACAGCAGCCGATGGAGTTAATTCGTTTCCACAGTAATCAGTTACAGTAGGAGGAGTAGGTTCAGTGGCCAGAGAAGCACATGCAACAGGAGTTTCGTGTGTTTCATTAGCAGGCATTTGGAAATCTACCACTTCAACATTGTAAGTATAAACCCAGTCGTGAGAGTTAAGGTCACAATCTGTGTAAGTGAAGGTATAAGTAATTGTTCCTTCACAGTCCACGTAAGTACCACCTTTAACAGCAGCCGATGGAGTTAATTCGTTTCCACAGTAATCAGTTACAGTAGGAGGAGTAGGTTCAGTGGCCAGAGAAGCACATGCAACAGGAGTTTCGTGTGTTTCATTAGCAGGCATTTGGAAATCTACCACTTCAACATTGTAAGTATAAACCCAGTCGTGAGAGTTAAGGTCACAATCTGTGTAAGTGAAGGTATAAGTAATTGTTCCTTCACAGTCCACGTAAGTACCACCTTTAACAGCAGCCGATGGAGTTAATTCGTTTCCACAGTAATCAGTTACAGTAGGAGGAGTAGGTTCAGTGGCCAGAGAAGCACATGCAACAGGAGTTTCGTGTGTTTCATTAGCAGGCATTTGGAAGTCTACCACTTCAATAGTAATCTCCTGCACATAATCAGCATTAAGCCCACAAGCATCTGCTATTCTATAAGTTCTTTGAATTGTTGGTTCACAAGTGTTAGTATCAGGTACATCACCTACGTGTTGAAATGACGCTTCATTCAAAGTGCAATTATCAGAAGCTAAACCACCAGCAGCAACAAATGCAGCATAATCGGCATAAGGAAGCGGAGCAGAGCAGTTTACAGTTAAGTCTCCTGGTTCAGTATCGAAAGTCGGAGGAGTAATGTCCTCAACCGCCACATCCAAACTACAAATAGAGCTACATCCATTACTATTGGTAACTGTTAGTTCTAGTGTAAAATCCTCATCACAATTGCCGGCAATAACTTCAACCGTTTGCGCATCAGTCGCACCATTTATTGTGGCAGTTCCTGAGGTAATACTCCAACTGTAAGAATCCATACCTGCCGGAGCTGTATATGTCTCTGTGCCTGATGGGCACGTTGTTATATTACCTGTAATATCACAAGTCGGAAGCTCATTAACTATAATTCTATACAATTTTCTACAACCAGGAATATTACTACATCCTGCGTAATAACTATAGGTTCCCGGAATCGTAGAATCAAAACTTGGATCATCTTCTATCGGGCTAAAAACACTACCAGAACGAAGGCTTGTTCCTCCAGATTCTGTAGTAAACCACTCTAAGTCTCCGGCAACGGTTGTTATTGAATAGTAAACTTTAATTTTTATATAATCAACATGGGCACTTCTACTGCCGTTTATATCGACTTCAAGTCTTGCTCCAAAATTGGTATTTTTAATTTCTGAAACACTCCAGGAGGTTCCCCAAAGATCAGTTGAACCGCCATAGGTAACTACAGTGCCTGAACTAGTGTTCCATACACCTGATTTCTTTTGATCGTTACCTACAACAGATCCTGCCTTTAATAAACGTACTTCCTTGTCTTTTACACCATTGGTACCACTTGATGAAGAAGCCCATCTGTTAATTTCAACGGTTATTCCATTAATGGTCGCATTATCCGGAATTGAGCTAAAGTTGAAGCCTGTTGCATGTAAATTTTTAGAATCCCCGGATTGTAATAACAGACTTGCTGTTTGACCGTCGTCAGCATCTATATTCCCAGGACTATCCCAAGAGTCTCCATCGCCATTGTTTGATCCATTTCCGGCATAGCCCTCAATAACAAGATCTGAGATAACACCTGCATCCGGACACACAATATTCGAAATAAATTCAGCAGAAGTTTCGCCTTGACAAATTTCAATGATCTCATCTCCTGAACATGGGACCATAATCGAAGTTGGTAGCGGCGACCCCTCAACAGTTTCACAGTTTGCATTTAAAAATGTCAATCCCGATGAACTAATTTCTGTCTCGTTAACATCATCACAAATCCCATTTGAAATTAACTGATAATGTAAAGTAATTACTTCATCCTTATTTAGATAATCTACACTCCATTCAATTTCTTGTCCATTTACCAAAAAAGAACCTTTAGTTACAGAAATTGTGGTATTATCAATTTTAAAATCACCTTCAACAACCTCTGTATTAAAAACACCGCTAGGCGGAGCTTTTGCAACCCAGCTTAATTGATTTAATATGTCAGTATAAATATTATTCAAGTCTGTTGCACTTGCCCCGGCATAATAACCAGCATTTTGCATTTCGGTTAAGGTGTTTTCCGCAGAAGATCCTACGCCAACATTAAATCCAATTGTATAAACCTGGGCAATGGATTGAGCATTTAGAGCTTCCAGAATTGCTCTTGTTGATGGATCACCGGATCCATTATCTGAAGTAGCAGCTCCATCTCCTAGCATTATGATGGTCTTGGTAATATTACAAGCAGATTCGTGATTTAATAAACCAAAGGCTTCTTCAACTCCATCTTCCATATTCGTACCTCCATTTGCCCTGAAGTTGTCACCATATCCAACACCCCAAAAATCACCGTCATCAAAAGTTTCGTCATTTGTCAAACCTTGCACAACTGTAGCATAACTTTGGAACTTCACAATTCCAATTTTGCTATCCGGATGTATATTGGGGTCGCTAAAAAAATTATCTACAAAATTCTCCGCAGCATCCACTGCGTCCTCTATTTTTGTCCCGGTATTGTCTGAATTTGCCCAAGACATACTACCTGAGACATCAATTACTAAAACTACTTCTAAAGGAGTACTGTATGTTCCCGTACCTGTAAGTTCTAATTCAACGTCTATTAATTTACCACAAGCCACATCATCACCAACAGTAATAGTTCTTTGGGAAGTAACCTGACCTAAGGTTAGCAATGACGTAAACATAAAAAGAACGAACATGTAAAATTTCGTTCTCAAGCCATTTTTATGTAAAATGTTTTTCATAATTAAGAGTTTTAAGGTAATAACCAAGCTGATACTTACTCCTCGATGGGATTAATAACCATTGACTGCAGAACAGTACTGGAATTATAGTTGTCACAGTTTGTGGAACTTGCCACTATTTCAACACAAGACCACTTGTTGATAGTAGTTCCACCAGGAACATGTACAGAGACTAAAAAATTAAAGGTTTCTCCTGCATTTAGAGTAATGGACGTAATCTTGTTGTTTTCAGAATCTAAAAATTCATAATTTAAAACAACATTATCCGCATTGCTGCTGCCATCCGGATTGGTACAGATATCATTGATATCTTTTGAACTCAGCACAAAAGTATCCCTAGTATTTCCATTGTTTGTGATTTCCATACGATAGGCAGAACCTTCAATACTAATGTTTTTAGAGTTTCTGTTTTTTGTTGCCTTAATGTCTATATTGCAATCCGTTTGTGCATAAGTGTTATACGTTGCGACACTAAAGATTGTGGAGAGGATAATCACAAGGAAGGAAGCGTTCATCGATTTAAGTAGATGTGTATTCATATCATTACATTTAAAGAAGTTACATATTTGTTACTTTAATTATTGGCACACCAATAAAAATGGACTCGGATTTGCGAATGAGCTTTTCTCTTTTCGCTGCTTTTTGTTTAATAAGTCATTTGATGTGAAATTCTTGGAAAGATTAAATAACCCCTTATTTTTTACCAACCTTAAATTTCAGAATCAATATATTACTTATGCAAATTATGACTTAATATGATAAAAACCAAATTTTAATTTGTTGTTTGCTTTGTCCATTTTTATTTACAATAATGTTTAGTACGTTCGTGCTTTAATAATGCAATCAGTGTGCCACTAGTTGTAAGTGTCAGAAAGTCAGGGTTGTGGGAGATTTCGCCGAAGTGTTTTGTCGTTTCATTTTGGGACACAACTCCCGTAATGATAAAATAAATACAGAGAAGTATTTTAATAAAAATCGAAATTATGTTACCCTTTTCATTGCGTATTCTTTTTATTTGAGGACTTTTTATTTCAATCTGCAATAATTGCCAGCTATTTGCTATATGAATGTTTTTGAATAATGTCTCCCAATTTATAAGTCTTTCGATAAATTCAGGAGGGGGCACCACTACGGTTTGGTGACGATGTTAGTGAACCGGGCAATATAAATGTCCTAAGTGGAATCAGGTTCTTCGCCAGTTTTGTTGCTAGAGTTTTAATTGGCCTACTCTTGATTCTTTTGGCGATAGCATCTCATGTTTGTCTCTGGATAAAATAACTTTGTCAACTATTCATTATATATTTATGAAGTTTATAAAAAAATTAAAATCATAAATCGATGACCAGTAGAATATTTTGGCTATTTGTATTATTAATTACTGTTTCATGCAGTAATGTTACTCCGCCGGAACCTGTATTACCTGTGCCTTCTGAAAGGCAATTGGCGTGGAATAGTATGGAGTATTACGCTTTTGTTCATTTTAACATGAATACCTTTTCTAATATGGAGTGGGGATTTGGTGACGAAGATCCTGATATGTTTAACCCAAGCGAATTGAATTGCCGACAGTGGGCCCGGATTTGTAAAGAAGCCGGGATGAAAGGGATTATTCTAACCGCCAAACACCACGATGGATTCTGTTTGTGGCCAACTGCCACCACAGGGCATTCGGTAAAAAGTTCTTCATGGAAGAATGGGGAAGGAGATGTGGTACGTGAACTGGCCGATGCATGCAAAGAGTATGGTTTAAAGCTGGGGCTATACTTATCTCCCTGGGATCGGAATAATCCGGAATACGGAAACGAAAAATACATTGAAATTTTCAGAGCTCAGTTGCGAGAATTGATGTCTGATTATGGCGATGTTTTCGAAGTTTGGTTTGATGGAGCCAATGGAGGAACCGGTTATTACGGAGGTGCAAACGAAGAGCGCCGCATTGACAGGAAAACATATTATGATTGGGAAAATACCAGAAAGATAGTACGCGAACTTCAGCCGATGGCATGTATGTTCAGCGATGCCGGCCCTGATGTACGTTGGGTAGGAACTGAGGAAGGTTGGGCTCCGGAGACCAACTGGTCGCCGCTACGCAGAGATGAGTTTTACCCCGGGTCGCCAAATTACCTGGAATTGCGTTCGGGACACGAAGATGGCACGCACTGGCTTCCTACAGAGGTAGACGTTTCCATTCGTCCTGGATGGTATTATCATCCTTACGAAGATCATAAGGTGAAAACTTTACCGCAGCTACTCGATATATATTATAATAGTATTGGTAGAAATGCGTCGTTACTGATTAATTTTCCGGTCGACAAACGCGGATTGTTTCATGAAAAAGATGAAGAACAAATTCTAAAACTGGCAGAAGCTGTAAAAGCTGATTTTGCGAATGATCTTGCCGCCGGTAAAAATGCAGAGGCTACAAATGTGCGTGGTAACTCAAAAAAGTATAAAGCTGCGAATGTAACCGATGAAAATCCGGATACCTACTGGGCAACCGACGATGGAATTGTTCAGGCGTCGGTAACTATTGATTTCGGAGAAGAAACTACGTTTAACCGTTTTCTGGTTCAGGAAGATATTCGATTGGGACAGCGTGTTAAGGAATTTTCGGTGGAGGCATATATAAATAATAAGTGGGAGGAGATCGATTCGCAAACTACAATTGGCAGAAAACGTATTTTGCGATTGACGGAAACTACCGCTTCAAAAGTGAGATTTACGGTTCGAGACTCAAAAGCATGTCCGGTGATCACCAAAATCGGAATCTATCATGCTCCAAAAGTTATTGTTGAGCCAAAAATCTCAAGAACAAAAGATGGTATTATTAATATAGAAGCTTTCGATAGTGGCCTTGATATATATTATACAGCAGACGGAACCGAGCCTGATGAAAATTCAATTAAATATGAGAAACCATTCGAATTGGCTCAGAAAGCAATTGTAAAAGCCATTGTTGTTGATCCGAATGAAAACAAAACGAGCACAGTTTCTGTAGCTGCATTTGATGTTCCAAAAACAAACTGGAAAGTGGTTGGGAAATATAAAGACGTTGAAAAGGCGAACCTCATTTTCGATGGAAATGAAAATACCGCCTTTACGGTTGGAGAATCAGTGCCTGTTGATTTTGTTTTCGACCTAGGGGAAAGTCTGAATATTGAAGGTTTTAAATACCTACCCGATCAACAGCGTTTTGATCCCGGTGTTATATTTAATTACAAGTTGTATCTAAGTTCCGATGGTAAAAACTGGAAACAACCGGTAGCCGAAGGTGAGTTTTCCAATATTCGGAACAGCCCGGTTTGGCAAACAGATAGTTTTGCTCCGGTTCATGCCCGCTACATAAAATTTACTGCTTTGTCACCGGCCGAAGAAAATGGCAAAGTGGGAATTGCCGAATTCGATATCATTACACAATAATAGATAATAAACTAAACCAAAAAATATGAAAAGAGCATTTTTAGTGGTAATGCTGATTCTGTTTGTAAATCAGTTGGCATTCTCGCAAAAGAAAATTTGGGATGAAACCCCGGAGCAAAAGGTCGAGCGAATGAAGTGGTGGACCGATGCACGTTTCGGAATGTTTATTCATTGGGGATTGTATGCACAGGCAGCGCGACATGAATGGGTGAAGAAAAACGAGCGAATCTCAGATGAAGATTACCAGAAATACTTCGATATTTTTAATCCCGATCTTTTTGATCCGGTTGAATGGGCCAGGAAGGCCAAAGCAGCGGGAATGAAATATGCAGTTATTACTACCAAACATCACGAAGGCTTTAACATGTTCGCATCAGAGTATACCGATTATACTGTAATAAATACACCGTATGGTAAGGACATTATAAAACAGTGGGTGGATGCTTTTCGTGCCGAAGGCCTCGGAATCGGATTTTATTATTCCTTAATCGACTGGCATCATCCGGAATATACAATCGATCGGGTGCATCCGCAAAGCGTATCTTCACAAGAAGAATACGATGACCTGAATAAAAATCGTGATATGAGTATCTATCGTGAATATCTGAAAAATCAGGTTCGCGAAATTCTAACCAATTATGGCAAGGTCGATATTCTTTGGTTGGATTATTCTTTTCCGGGAGAGTTTGGAAAAGGACGAGACGATTGGGGATCGGTAGATCTGATGAAAATGGTTCGTGAGTTGCAGCCCGGTATTATTGTAAACGATCGTGCCGATCTGAAAGATTACTGGGGCGGTTGGGATTTTACAACACCCGAACAGTTTAAAGTAGATAGATGGCCCGAAGAGAATGGTGTACGCATTCCGTGGGAAACCTGCCAGACTTTTTCCGGCTCGTGGGGGTATTATCGCGACGAGCATACATGGAAAGACAATAAACAGTTGCTGGTATTATTAATAGAGTCGGTAAGTAAGGGAGGTAACCTGTTATTAAATGTTGGGCCAACGGCAAGGGGTACTTTTGATGAGCGTGCGGATAAAGCGCTGGCCGAAATGGGAGAGTGGATGAAGTATAACAGCAGATCGATATATAATTGCACCCAGGCGCCCGACGAATTTGAAGCGCCGGATAACACATTGTTAACATACAATCCGGAAACAAACCGATTGTACGTACACCTGTTGGATTACCCGTTGCAGAATTTTCTGATGCGCGGATATGGCGACAAAGTCAAATATGCCCAGTTTTTACACGATGCATCCGAGATTAAAATTGGAAAACCATATGGTCATTGGATAGAGCAAAAGCATGCGGAAAACGATATTAATTTGTTGCTACCCGTGAATAAACCAAATATTGAGATCCCCGTAATTGAACTTTTCTTGAAATAGTAGTAGTGTTGTTAATAGAATATGCAAGCCCTGGAATTAGTTTTCAGGGCTTTTTTGTGCCGTCTCAAATTATAATTTCATTTCAATTATTTAATACAAGTATTGTAACTCTATTTGCTTCTTCTCGTATCAATCAATCCGTCTTCTTTTTTTTGAAAATAGATGACATCTGAATTTCAAGTGCTTAGGAAAAAGAACGAAAAAAAGATGTCTAAAAAGGGTGTAAAAGTTTGGAAGTATAAAAACCTTGATTACTTTTGCAGCCGCTTTGAGAGAAGCACAGTTCATAGAAACAATGGGATTAAGAACGGCAAAGGCAGGGCCGGTAGTTGGGGCGAAGATTTCGGTCTTTGAAACGACGAACGGTTCGAAAAAAAAGTTTCGAAAAAACTTTAAAAAGTATTTGGTAGAAACAAAAATAGCTTTACCTTTGCAGCCGCTTTGAAAACGAAGCGACGTTCAAGAGACAAGATGAGAGTAAAAGACGAGTGATTGGAAGGCTGGTGGAACGGCACTGAAGATCGCGTCAAAGCCGCAGAAACTTTAGCGATAAAGTTTCAAAAAAAAGCGAAAAAAGTTTTGGAGGTTTTGAAAAAGTAATTACCTTTGTCGCCCCGTTAAAAGGGAAACGAGTTCTGGCAATTGAGAGGAGATTTAAGGAGAAGAGATTGTCAGAGAAAAATACAAGAAAGTAGATGACCGGCATTAAGAGGTAGACCAAAGGTGCTGGTTTTTTTACGCGAGTTCTTTAAAATTTTGAAGCACAAAAAAGCAAGGTTAATAATAAAACAACTTTGTTGATTTCTGAGAGAGACAAGTAAACCTGGAGCGAAAGATATTAAACTTTTTATATTTACAACGGAGAGTTTGATCCTGGCTCAGGATGAACGCTAGCGGGAGGCCTAACACATGCAAGTCGAGGGGCAGCACGTCTTCGGATGGTGGCGACCGGCGCACGGGTGCGTAACGCGTATGCAACCTTCCTTGTACAGAGGGATAGCCCATGGAAACGTGGATTAATATCTCATAGTATCACAATTTCGCATGTTATTGTGATTAAAGTTTCGGCGGTACAAGATGGGCATGCGTAAGATTAGGTAGTTGGTGAGGTAACAGCTCACCAAGCCGACGATCTTTAGGGGTTCTGAGAGGATTATCCCCCACACTGGTACTGAGACACGGACCAGACTCCTACGGGAGGCAGCAGTGAGGAATATTGGTCAATGGGCGCAAGCCTGAACCAGCCATCCCGCGTGCAGGATGACGGCCCTATGGGTTGTAAACTGCTTTTGTTTGCCAAGAATGTTACCTACGTGTAGGTATTTGACGGTAGCAAATGAATAAGGACCGGCTAACTCCGTGCCAGCAGCCGCGGTAATACGGAGGGTCCAAGCGTTATCCGGATTTATTGGGTTTAAAGGGTGCGCAGGCGGAACTTTAAGTCAGTGGTGAAATCTTGCCGCTTAACGGTAAAATTGCCATTGATACTGAAGTTCTTGAATGTAGTTGAGGTAGGCGGAATGTGTTGTGTAGCGGTGAAATGCATAGATATGACACAGAACGCCAATTGCGAAGGCAGCTTACTAAGCTACGATTGACGCTGAGGCACGAAAGCGTGGGGAGCGAACAGGATTAGATACCCTGGTAGTCCACGCCGTAAACGATGATCACTCGCTGTTTGCGATACACTGTAAGCGGCTGAGCGAAAGCATTAAGTGATCCACCTGGGGAGTACGATCGCAAGGTTGAAACTCAAAGGAATTGACGGGGGCCCGCACAAGCGGAGGAACATGTGGTTTAATTCGATGATACGCGAGGAACCTTACCTGGGCTTAAATGTAGATTGCATAGATTGGAAACAGTCTTTCTCTTCGGAGCTATTTACAAGGTGCTGCATGGTTGTCGTCAGCTCGTGCCGTGAGGTGTCGGGTTAAGTCCCATAACGAGCGCAACCCCTATCGTTAGTTGCTAGCAGGTAATGCTGAGGACTCTAGCGAGACTGCCACCGTAAGGTGAGAGGAAGGTGGGGATGACGTCAAATCAGCACGGCCCTTATGTCCAGGGCTACACACGTGTTACAATGGTCGGTACAAAGGGCAGCTACCTGGTGACAGGATGCCAATCCCTAAAGCCGATCCCAGTTCGGATTGGAGTCTGCAACCCGACTCCATGAAGTTGGATTCGCTAGTAATCGCGCATCAGCCATGGCGCGGTGAATACGTTCCCGGGCCTTGTACACACCGCCCGTCAAACCATGGAAGCTGGGGGTACCTGAAGTATGTGACCGCAAGGAGCGTCCTAGGGTAAAACTGGTAACTGGGGTTAAGTCGTAACAAGGTAGCCGTACCGGAAGGTGTGGCTGGAACACCTCCTTTCTGGAGCACAGGTTTAATAAAGTTTCTGTGACGAGATTGACGAAAGTTGTCCTTGCTTTTTTTAAAATATTACACAATGAGTTGCAAAGCGGGAGCTGCGCTAAAAGCCAAAGCTCAGAAGCTTGGCGCTTAGAAAAAACAGTCCCGTAGCTCAGCTGGTTAGAGTACTACACTGATAATGTAGGGGTCCCCAGTTCAAGTCTGGGCGGGACTACTGCTCAGTAAGCAGAAAACAGTCACAGTAAGCAGTAACAATACTGAAAACTGCGACTGCAAACTGAAAACTGAAGACGGGGGATTAGCTCAGTTGGCTAGAGCGCTAGATTTGCATTCTAGAGGTCAAGGGTTCGACTCCCTTATTCTCCACGGAGGCTGAAAAGTCGTAAAAAGACCACAAAACAGTGGCAGGTTCATAGTAATAGTGAACGAAGATAATGCTGGTGCACAAAAATGATAAGGTTCGATTCCTTAATTATCTACACAAGTTGAAACAGGCAACTGTTTCTGTGCTTTAAAGTTCTTTGGCATGTTGGGAAAAAATAATTTTGATAATTACGAAAGTGATTATCGAGAGTCAAATCAAATCACAAGATAGAGACGACAATTTTACAGAGATACAATTGAATCAATACGAGGATTCTCTAAAAAGAAAGTTACTAAGGGCGTACGGAGGATGCCTAGGCTCTCAGAGGCGAAGAAGGACGTGACAAGCTGCGATAAGCTTCGGGGATTAGCAAATATGAATCGATCCGAAGATTTCCGAATGGGGCAACCCACCCGCAAGGGTATCCGCAAGGAGGCTAACCCGGGGAACTGAAACATCTAAGTACCCGGAGGAAAAGAAAATAATAATGATTCCCCTAGTAGTGGCGAGCGAACAGGGAACAGCCTAAACCAATATTGTTTCGGCAATGTTGGGGTTGTAGGGCTGCGATATGGAGAAGTATTTAAAACTGGAAAGGTTTTGGAAAAGCCTACCACAGACGGTGACAGTCCGGTACAGGTAATAAATAACATCCTAGCAGTACCCTGAGTAGGGCGGAACACGAGAAATTCTGTCTGAATCTGCCAGGACCATCTGGTAAGGCTAAATACTCCTGAGAGACCGATAGCGAACAAGTACCGTGAGGGAAAGGTGAAAAGCACCCCGAACAGGGGAGTGAAATAGTACCTGAAACCGTACGCTTACAAGCGGTTGGAGTCCCGATTTATCGGGATGACAGCGTGCCTTTTGCATAATGAGCCTACGAGTTAGTCGTCACTAGCGAGGCTAAGCCTTTAAGAGGCGTACCCGAAGCGAAAGCGAGTCTGAATAGGGCGTAAAGTTAGTGGCGCTAGACGCGAAACCCTGTGATCTACCCATGGGCAGGTTGAAGTGTTGGTAACACAACATGGAGGACCGAACCAGGAAGCGTTGAAAAGCTTTTGGATGACCTGTGGGTGGGGGTGAAAGGCCAATCAAACTGGGAAATAGCTCGTACTCCCCGAAATGCATTTAGGTGCAGCCTTGTGATAGTTTAGCAGAGGTAGAGCTACTGATTGGATGCGAGGGCTTCGCCGCCTATCAAATCCA
>NZ_OY771645.1:7500-10000 GCF_963674925.1 uncultured Draconibacterium sp. | reverse complement strand
ATCGATCATATTCGCGAAATTCTAAAGTGTATTCTGGAATAATTGGTATTTCTTCTAAGATTTAATTGATGAAGCAGACAATTCGCTGCTTAGTTATTAACATTGGAAGAAAAAATAGATTAGAAAAAACACAGTACCAGGAACTAAAAGTGCTGATCAAGCCCGAAAGCATCGCTTTATCAAAAGAGCCGGTACAAAATATCTCGCTTCGTAACCAGGTAGAAGGTATCATGAAAGAAGTATTTTTAAAAGACGGCCTGGCTTTTTGTGTGGTCGATGTGGGCGAAAACATCATCGTAGAAGTCACGGAAGCTTCACAGAAAAGTATGTGCCTGGAGAAGGGGCAGCGGGTGTATTGTCTTTTTAAATCAGCCTCGCTAAAAATTTATTAATTCACTCCGTTCAGATTGTCAGTTAGTTGCGATTTTAACCTCAAAACAGTTGCAATTAATTTCGCTAAAGTACTTGCATTATTAAAAACCTTGATTACTTTTGCAGCCGCTTTGAGAGAAGCACAGTTCATAGAAACAATGGGATTAAGAACGGCAAAGGCAGGGCCGGTAGTTGGGGCGAAGATTTCGGTCTTTGAAACGACGAACGGTTCGAAAAAAAAGTTTCGAAAAAACTTTAAAAAGTATTTGGTAGAAACAAAAATAGCTTTACCTTTGCAGCCGCTTTGAAAACGAAGCGACGTTCAAGAGACAAGATGAGAGTAAAAGACGAGTGATTGGAAGGCTGGTGGAACGGCACTGAAGATCGCGTCAAAGCCGCAGAAACTTTAGCGATAAAGTTTCAAAAAAAAGCGAAAAAAGTTTTGGAGGTTTTGAAAAAGTAATTACCTTTGTCGCCCCGTTAAAAGGGAAACGAGTTCTGGCAATTGAGAGGAGATTTAAGGAGAAGAGATTGTCAGAGAAAAATACAAGAAAGTAGATGACCGGCATTAAGAGGTAGACCAAAGGTGCTGGTTTTTTTACGCGAGTTCTTTAAAATTTTGAAGCACAAAAAAGCAAGGTTAATAATAAAACAACTTTGTTGATTTCTGAGAGAGACAAGTAAACCTGGAGCGAAAGATATTAAACTTTTTATATTTACAACGGAGAGTTTGATCCTGGCTCAGGATGAACGCTAGCGGGAGGCCTAACACATGCAAGTCGAGGGGCAGCACGTCTTCGGATGGTGGCGACCGGCGCACGGGTGCGTAACGCGTATGCAACCTTCCTTGTACAGAGGGATAGCCCATGGAAACGTGGATTAATATCTCATAGTATCACAATTTCGCATGTTATTGTGATTAAAGTTTCGGCGGTACAAGATGGGCATGCGTAAGATTAGGTAGTTGGTGAGGTAACAGCTCACCAAGCCGACGATCTTTAGGGGTTCTGAGAGGATTATCCCCCACACTGGTACTGAGACACGGACCAGACTCCTACGGGAGGCAGCAGTGAGGAATATTGGTCAATGGGCGCAAGCCTGAACCAGCCATCCCGCGTGCAGGATGACGGCCCTATGGGTTGTAAACTGCTTTTGTTTGCCAAGAATGTTACCTACGTGTAGGTATTTGACGGTAGCAAATGAATAAGGACCGGCTAACTCCGTGCCAGCAGCCGCGGTAATACGGAGGGTCCAAGCGTTATCCGGATTTATTGGGTTTAAAGGGTGCGCAGGCGGAACTTTAAGTCAGTGGTGAAATCTTGCCGCTTAACGGTAAAATTGCCATTGATACTGAAGTTCTTGAATGTAGTTGAGGTAGGCGGAATGTGTTGTGTAGCGGTGAAATGCATAGATATGACACAGAACGCCAATTGCGAAGGCAGCTTACTAAGCTACGATTGACGCTGAGGCACGAAAGCGTGGGGAGCGAACAGGATTAGATACCCTGGTAGTCCACGCCGTAAACGATGATCACTCGCTGTTTGCGATACACTGTAAGCGGCTGAGCGAAAGCATTAAGTGATCCACCTGGGGAGTACGATCGCAAGGTTGAAACTCAAAGGAATTGACGGGGGCCCGCACAAGCGGAGGAACATGTGGTTTAATTCGATGATACGCGAGGAACCTTACCTGGGCTTAAATGTAGATTGCATAGATTGGAAACAGTCTTTCTCTTCGGAGCTATTTACAAGGTGCTGCATGGTTGTCGTCAGCTCGTGCCGTGAGGTGTCGGGTTAAGTCCCATAACGAGCGCAACCCCTATCGTTAGTTGCTAGCAGGTAATGCTGAGGACTCTAGCGAGACTGCCACCGTAAGGTGAGAGGAAGGTGGGGATGACGTCAAATCAGCACGGCCCTTATGTCCAGGGCTACACACGTGTTACAATGGTCGGTACAAAGGGCAGCTACCTGGTGACAGGATGCCAATCCCTAAAGCCGATCCCAGTTCGGATTGGAGTCTGCAACCCGACTCCATGAAGTTGGATTCGCTAGTAATCGCGCATCAGCCATGGCGCGGTGAATACGTTCCCGGGCCTTGTACACACCGCCCGTCAAACCATGGAAGCTGG
>NZ_OY771645.1:0-2500 GCF_963674925.1 uncultured Draconibacterium sp. | reverse complement strand
ATTTATGCAGAAAAAGGTTTCTCGTTATATCCTCGGATTTACGAGACTATTTGGGAATACGACCGATACAAAGCAACCGGAAATCCTAATGGTCAGTCGCTATCTCAACGTATTGAGTTTGTAAAAGCATCACTCGAAATCATAAAAACAAATATTTGGTTTGGAATCGGGACAGGAAACTGGAAGGCTGAATACGCAAAAGCATACGAAAAATTGGGATCAAAACTAAAACAGGAAAATCAGCGATCATCACATAATCAGTACTTAAATTACACAGTTAAGTTTGGGCTGATTGGATTCGCGGTTATAATGAGTATGATTTTAATACCCGTTTTTAAAGAAAACCAGGGGAATAACCTGTTGTTATGGTTATTACTGGTTTTTATTGGAATTGCCAATTGGGGCGATGCCAATCTTGAAACCCATATGGGACTCTCATTCTTTTGTTTGTTTTACAGCCTGTTTTTATGGCATTCTCCTGAGCAAATTAAAAACTTTACCTTTCAAGAAAAGCACAAATGAAAAAATATAAAATCGCTTTTATAGGTGCAGGAAATGTAGCAACTCATCTCGCAGCTGAATTGAAAAAATGCGGACACGAAATTGTACAGGTTTACAGTCGTACAGAGGAGTCGGCAAAACAGTTGGCTGATAGTTTACATACGACCTTCACTACTTCAACTGAAACGATTACAAAAGAAGCTGATATCTATTTTGTGGCATTAAAAGATTCGGCAGTGGATCAGGTATTGAGCCAGGTTGAGTTTGGCGATAAATTACTTGTACATTGTTCAGGTAGTTTGCCAATGAATGTATTAAGCAAGTTCGCTAAAAACTATGGCGTTTTCTATCCTTTACAAACTTTTTCAAAAAACAGAGAGGTTGATTTTAAATCGATTCCCATTTTTGTTGAAGCAAGTTCCGAAGAGAATTTACACATTTTAAAAGAGCTCGCCCACGAGGTTTCAGAATCAGTCACAATACTCAGTTCTGAAAAGAGAAAGAGCTTACACATTGCCGCCGTGTTTGCTTGTAATTTTGCCAATCATTGTTATGCAATGGCTGCCAAATATCTGGAGACTAAAGAACTGCCGTTTGAAATCCTACGGCCACTCATTACGGAAACAGCCCAAAAGGTGCAGGAGTTACATCCGAAAGACGCACAAACAGGCCCGGCTATCCGTTTCGATGAAAACATTATAAATGCTCACCTGAGTGAATTAAAAGAAATGCCCGGTCTGCAGGAATTGTACAATTCAATTTCAAAGAGTATTTTTGAGCATCATCAGGAAAAACAATAAGAATGTCGTTTTTTAAAGAAGAACTTACCCGCGTAAAAGCTTTTGTATTCGATGTCGACGGAGTATTGTCGAAAGATGTTTCGCCACTTAACGAAGATGGCGATCCGATACGAACAGCTAACGTAAAAGATGGCTTTGCCATTAGAAGTGCCATAAAAGCCGGTTATCCGATTGCGATTATCACCGGAGGTTATATTGAACGTGTTCGACTGCGTTACGAAAAACTGGGTGTGGAGCATTTTTACGATAAAGCCCGTGATAAAGTAGCCTGTTTAAACGATTTTCTGGAAAAAGTGAACTTAGAACCAGAAGATGTGCTTTTTATGGGCGACGACCTGGTTGATTACCGGGTGATGCAGGCTGTAGGTTTGCCAACCTGCCCAAAAGATGCTGTAAGTGATATTAAGGATATTTCGAAATACATTTCGGATAAAAACGGTGGCGAAGGTTGTGTACGCGATGTAATTGAGCAGGCCTTAAAAGCACAACACAAATGGTTTACGCCCGATATGCTAAATTCAAGAGCATTCTGAAATGAACTGGATACCCAAATATAACTTCATTCTTGCATCAAAGTCGCCACGTCGGCAAGAGCTTTTAAAATCATTGGGAATTGATTTTCAGGTGAAAACAAAAGACGTGGACGAAAATTACCCGCCGGAGCTTTCACCTAATCAGATTCCGGGATACCTGGCAGAAAAAAAGGCAAAAGCTTTTGCCAATGAATTGAACAATAACGATTTGTTGATTACGGCCGATACCATTGTTGTTTTAAACGGAAAAGTGCTCGAAAAACCGGACGATTATGATCATGCCTATAAAATGTTATCGGCATTAAGCGGAAAAATGCACGAAGTAATAACGGGTGTTTGTCTTCGTTCAACTAAAAAATCGGTCGTGTTTTCATCCTTAACCAACGTGCAGTTTAAACAGCTTACCAGTACCGAGATTGAGTATTACATTACAACTTTTAAACCGTTTGATAAGGCCGGTGCATACGGCATTCAGGAGTGGATTGGCTCGATTGGAATTTCTCACATCGAAGGATCGTTTTACAATGTAATGGGGCTTCCGCTTCAAAAATTATACGAGGAAATTCAAAAATTTTAAATTACTATTTCAAAAGGTTTCATTATTTCTAATGTTTTAAAACAACCAACTAAAACAATTTTAAGGGTTAACCTATCACCTGATAATTC